>JALUSH010000082.1 GCA_027016675.1 Thermodesulfovibrio sp. | reverse complement strand
CATTTAGGTTATAATAATGAAAAGTTCAATTATGGAGGTTAAAAAATAATGGACATGAAATTCTTTAAAGCAAAACTGATACTTAGCTTAATAACAATCTCTATTTTAATGACTGCACAGGTCTCCTTTGCTACCTCTGCAAAAGAGATTGATGCCAGTGTTGATGTAGCGCTTGAGAGGTTCTACAAGAATGTTAAAGGTGCCAAAGAGTTCGCAAGGATTGCAAAGGGCTTACTGGTTCTGCCCAATGTTTTCAAGGCAGGTCTGTTCATTGGTGGTGAGTATGGTGAGGGAGCCCTGAGGGTAAAAGGTAAGACTGTTGATTACTACAATATTATTTCAGGCTCTGTGGGCTTCCAGATTGGTGCCCAGAAGAAGGATATAATTATAGCCTTCATGACTGATGAGGCTCTCAGGGACTTCAGAATGAGCTCAGGCTGGGAGGTTGGAGTGGATGGTAATATTGCAATTGTTGATGTGGGTGCAGGTCAGCGTATTGACACTACCACCATTAAAGATCCCATTGTAGCCTTTGTTTTTGATGTAAAGGGCCTGATAGTGGATGTCTCACTGAAGGGTGCAAAGTTCAACAAACTGGACAAAAGCAAGGAGTAAATCAAGCGATAAAATTGTCATGCTGAATCATGACATTCATCAGGACAGGTTTTATTTCAGCATCTCGCCGTTAAACCCTAAAACAACTTCAGGGTGACACGAAGATTAATGTGGTACTACTGTCTCTGTTACCTTTGCCCGTTTCATTAAAAGCACAAGGGGAAGTATGAGAAGCATGGTTATGCATAAAAGAAAGAATGTATCATTGAAGGCCAGCATGTTTGCCTGCCTCAGGAGTTCTCTGTAGATCAATGCATCAGGGTTGATATCAAGACCAAGAAGTTTTGTGATAAATGAGGCACTCCCTCTGGCGATCTGGTAGGGTATATCAAGGGGTGTGAGGTGCTCCACCAATCTGAACTGGTGGAACTGTGCCCTCCGTGCAAGTATAGTGGTTACAAAGGCCACCCCAACACTGCCACCAATATTTCTGAGAAGATTATACATGGCTGTGGCCTCGGTCATCTTTTCCTTGGGAATATGTGAAAGGGTAAGTGTTGTTAAGGGGATGAAGAGGAATCCCATTCCTATGCCAAGGACAACCCTGGGCCATACAGCAGTCCAGAAGTCAATCTGCAGATTGAAAAGAGACATCATATAGGTGGACATGGCACTTATTATTATTCCCACAATAAGTATGCCCTTGGGGTTGTAGCGATTCACAAGACGACCTGCAATGGGAAGGGCTATCATAGTTGCCACGCCGCCAGGGCCAAGGACAAGACCTGCAAGGAAGGATGTGTAGCCCATGAGTGTCTGTAGGAAAATAGGCAATAGCACAATGCTTCCAAAGAGGTTAAAGAAGGCAAAGAACATCAATATATTTCCCATTGTGAAGGTGCGGTCACGGAAGAGATTCAGGTGGACAATAGGATGGTCAGAAAAGACCTCCTGAATTATAAAGAGTATCAGACCTACTACAGATATTATGGAGAATACAACGATCACAGGCGAGGAGAACCAGCCTTCACGCTCTCCTTTATCAAGTACAAACTGTAAGGAGCCCAGCCCTACTGAAAGGAATATAAGACCCCAGTAATCGATCTTCATCTTGATACGTTTCATATAAGGTGGGTCCTTTATTATCAGCAGTGTAAGCAAGATGGATACTACCCCAATTGGTACATTTATATAGAATATCCATCTCCATGACCAGTTGTCAGTAATCCATCCACCAAGAAGAGGGCCGATTATAGGGCCAAACATGATTCCAATGCCAAACAGAGCCATTGCCATCCCGTGCTGAGAAGGGGGAAATACCTCAAGGAGTATAGACTGGCTTAGTGGTTGAAGAGCACCACCACCGATTCCCTGAATGATCCTGAAGATTATCAATGACCTCAGACTCCAAGCTGAACCACATAGGAGGGAGCTTGCAGTGAACATTCCTATAGATGCCAGAAGATAGTTTTTTCTACCAAACAACCTGCTCAGCCAGCCAGTAATGGGTATTATTATTGCATTTGATACAAGATATGCGGTGATTGCCCATGTTGCCTCATCAATCCCTGCAGATAGAGAACCCCTTATATGATCCAGAGATACATTAACTACTGATGTATCAATAATCTCTATCAGCGTGGGTAGCATTACTGTTATGGCAACGAGCCATTTATTCATCTGTCAGGATGGTGGGGATAACAGACATACCTATTCTTAGTATATGCTCAGGGTCAGTGCTATCCTCAAGGACTATCTTTACAGGTACACGCTGAACCACCTTAACATAGTTGCCTGTGGCATTCTCCGGAGGGAAGAGAGAAAAGGCAGCTCCTGTACCTGCCATTATGCTATGCACCCTTCCCATGAAGGTTTTTTCAGGATAGGCATCCACCTTTATTTTGACCTTTTGGCCTGGTTTTATACGATCGAGTTTTGTTTCTTTATAGTTGGCTACAATATAGACATCATCAAGTGGAACTAATGCCATAAGGGGTTGACCTGCCTGTACTTGGTTGCCCACCTCTACAGACTTTCTGGTAACATAGCCATCAGCTGGGGCATATATCTTTGTATATGAAAGATTAAGGCGGGCTATCTCTGCTTCTGCCTTTCGTCGGGCAATATTTTCCCTCTGTGACTTAAGGGTTGCATTTAGTTGGCCAAGGACTGCCTCCTGGGCAAGCAATTGAGATTCTGCCTCCTTGACAGCAGAGTCATGACCTTTCACCGTGACAATTGCCTCATTAAGCAGAGCCTTTGCTGCCTGAACGGATGCCTCTGCTGTGCTGAAGGCCATACGGACGGTATCCAGCCTGTCCTCGGGTATGACCCCCTTCTTATAAAGGCTTTCAGCCCTTATAAGGTCTTTTCTTGCCTTCTCAAGAACTGCCTCTCTGGCCTTCAGTTCTGACCTGCGGGCATCCACCAGAGACTCAAGTGCCTCTTTTGTGATTCTGGCCTTCTGCAGAGATGCCTTTGCAAATTCGATCTTCTTTTTTTGAGCCTCTATTGAGGCCTCTAATTCCTTTAATTTCTTCTGCTCTGCCCTTAATGCAGATTCAGCCTTTTTCAGGGATTCTCTATAGATGTCATCCTCCAATTCAAGCAGCAAAGAGTCTTTTTTTACAAACTGGTTGTCTGTCACATAGACCCTCAACACTGTTCCTGGAATCCTGGTAGCTATGGTATGAATGGTGCCTTCCACAAAGGCATCATCAGTGCTGATGTGGGTCTTTTTGTATTCCACATATACAAGGCCAGTGATTATTCCAATGATAATAACAACTGCAAAGACGGACAGGGCAATGGTCTTCTTCCTCTTGTTATTGTTCACATGATTGTTCTCTGCCTTTGCCATTGTATGCCTCCTTTTCAGAAGTGCCCATGGGATTATATGCTGCAGTCAGATCAAAACCCATTGTGTATAACAGTCTTGCCTCTGCCTTAAAGCTTTCGTAAAGGGCCGAGAGATAGTTTGTCTCTGCCCTTGTAAGCAGTGTGACAGCATCGGTTACCTCTGTGGCTGTGCCCACCCCCTCTTTGTAGCGAAGTCTCTGCAGGCGGAGGTTTTCCTCAGCCTGTTCTACAGCCTTTTTTGTAACTCTCACCCTGTTTTGTGTTGAATGAAGTCTTAAAAATGCCTCTTTCACCTCAAGTCTTATGGAATCAATGAGCTTGTCCTTCTTTATCTCAAGAGCCTTTAATTGAGCCCTTTTCTGTTTTATACTTGACCTTGTCAGCCCTCCAGAGGATAGATTCAGATTGATTCCACCCACAACTGACCAGTTTCCTTCGTGAACCATGAAGCGGTTTTCTTGGTATTCATATCCACCTGAAACAAAGAGGGTGGGTAGATACTCAGCCTCTGTTGATTTTATCTCTGATTGTTTTAGACCAATTTCTGCATCAATGGCCTTTATTTCAGGCCTTTGCTGAATTGCATTCTGCCATGCATCCTCAAGATTATATTCAGTAAAAGGATGCCACTGCATATCCTCTGCCTCAACAGGTTTATTAAGGTCTCTCAGTAGCAGCATATTAAGCCTTGACTGCCTTAGTTTATAGAGGTTTTCTGCATCAATCCTCTTCTGTCGGGCATCAGCAAGCATGACCTCTGCCTGAAGGAGGTCGTTTTTTGTTATCAACCCCTCCTCATACATGGCAGAGGTATCCCTTAAATGAGATTGCAGGCGTTCCACCTCCTTTGAGGAGACATCAAGAAGGCTTTTAGACTTTAAAAGATCAAAATAGGCATCAATAAATTCAAGGGCTATCAGATTCTTGACCCTCTCTGTTTCTAATATGCTGGCTTTTAGACCATAACGTGCACCTTCTATAAGACTGGATGTCCTGCCAAAGTCATAGATTAACTGTTGTACTCTGAACCCATAAGTCAAAAAGCTTCTTTCGCTTATCTGTACTGGACCGAATGGCCCAAAGGTTGCCTCTGGGTCGTATCTCAGGATTGTGTGGTATGAGTACAGGTCAATCCTTGGCAGCCATGATGACTTTGCCAAGGGGATATTCTCTTTTGATGCTTCCTCCTCTGCAAGGGATATCTTTACCTCTCTTGACCGTGACGTGACAATTTTCAGTCCTTCAATTAATGAAATTGGATACGCAGCGGTACTGAAAAAGATCGAAAGCAAG
>JALUSH010000081.1 GCA_027016675.1 Thermodesulfovibrio sp. | reverse complement strand
AAAGGGCTTGAGAGGATCAAAAGTGCCCTGGAGAAATTAAACTGAAAGGTGGCGGAGGGATTTAAATCAGGATACGTAGCCATACTGGGGAGACCGAATGTTGGCAAATCTACACTCCTGAACCAGATACTCTCAGAGAAGGTGGCCATTGTTACCCCAAAACCTCAGACTACACGGAACCGGATAATCGGAGTCAGAACTACCGAGGATGCTCAGATAATATTTGTTGATACCCCTGGAATACACAGACCCCGTGAGCGGCTGGGCCAGTTCATGGTAAGAGAGGCTTTAAAGACCTTAAAGGAGGTTGATATTGTTCTCCTGATGGTGGAACCCAGAAGACCATCTTTTCCTGAAAAGGAGATCATCAATATCCTTTCAAAGTCAAAAAGAAGCTGTACTACTATGTTGTTAATAAACAAGATTGATAAAATAAAGAAAACCGAATTGTTGCCCATAATTGATGAGTACTCATCAATTTTTGAGTTTGAAGAGATAATTCCTATTTCAGCATTAAAAGGAGATGGAGTGGATAAGGTTATCGAAAAAATCATGCAGTATTTACCAGAGGGACCAAAGTATTATCCTGATGATATAGTTACCGACCAGTTGGAGCGTTTTCTTGTAGCAGAGATAATAAGGGAAAAGGTGATGCTTGCCACAGAGGATGAAGTGCCATATGCTGTGGCTGTTGAGGTGGTGCAGTGGGAAGAAAAAAAAGAGATTATTGTTATAGGTGCAAATATTTATGTTGAAAAAGACAGCCAGAAAGGTATTATAATAGGTAAAAGAGGGGAGAGATTGAAATCTATAGGGTCATTGGCAAGGAAGGAGATTGAATCCATACTTAATACGAGGGTATATCTGGAGTTATGGGTCAAGGTCAGTAAGGACTGGAAAGACAGTCCCTTGAAATTAAGAGAACTGGGGTATCAATGATGCTTATTCAAATGAAGGTGGAAGGATTGCTATTCGATCCCAGAAGCGGGATGTACATTTTACTGCTTAAAGAGATCGATGGGGCAAGAACACTTCCTATATGGATTGGAAAACCCGAGGCAGACTCAATAGCCCTTGCACTTGGCAGGGTTGTGACCCCCCGGCCGCTTACACATGATCTCCTGAAAAATATCCTTCACACATTACATATCGATGTATCAAGGGTTATTGTTACAGATATTATTGACAATACCTACTATGCAGTATTGTACCTGATAGATGGTGACAGAGAGATTCCCATTGATTCCAGGCCCAGTGATGCTGTTGCAATTGCGCTGAGGGTGAATGCACCTATATTTGTGGAGGATGGTATCATTGAAAGAAGACAATCTGATGAGCTGGAAGAGTGGCTGAAGAATCTAAAACCAGAAGATTTCGGGAACATAATGTAAATGCTAAGGACAACAGAAGCTATTGTTTTAAGAAACCATCCATACCTTGAGGCTGACCTTATTGTTTCATATCTTACAAGAGGTTCAGGGATTGTTGAAGCATATGCAAAAAGCCCAAGAAAGATCGGAAGCAGATTTGGAAGCAGTCTGGAACCCCTTACCTATGCAAAAATTTCCTTATATGGAAAGGAGCATGCCAATCTACCAAGGATAACCCGTTCTGATATTATCAAACCCTTCAATAAACTGAGAGAATCCATAAAGATTTACCTGAAGATATCGGAGATATTAGAATTGACATTGCGTACACTACCTGTAAGGGAAAAAAACGACAGGGTTTTTTCTCTCCTCCTTGATATGCTGTCATTTTTAGAGGAGGACCATAACGCATTGTATATAATCTATTACAAAATAAAGCTCCTTGAGCAAACGGGTTTCGCTCCTGTATTAAGAGGTTGTATCAGATGTGGAGATGAAACAGACAGGTTCTACTATCCATCTAATGGTGCAGTATTATGTAAGGACTGTGCGGATATCAACGAAGAATTCATAGTTTTTGATCGGTCTGTTTATAGTTTGTATCAATATCTGTCAAGGATAGAACCTGTTATACTGAAAAGAATAAAGGTGGATGAACAATTGCTATCAACAGTTGAGGAACTCATTGATGCTCATATAAACTATAATGTAGTTGAAAAGATAAATTCAAAAGAGTTTATTCAAATGCACTGCAGTGCATTATGAGAGGGGCCTATGAAAGGAAGGAAGGATATAGGTAAAGACCTGTCAACTTTTCATGAGAGGGGCAACAGACTCTTTGAAGATGTACTGTCTGATTGTGGAGTTGTCTCTAATGAAACAGTTTCCTGGTATCCCCGTGTGGATGTATACGAGACGGATAATGAGTTTGTTGTAAAGGCAGAACTTCCTGGTATAACAGATAAAGATGTTGAGATCAGGGTGGAGGACAACATTCTTGTAATAAAAGGTTACAGGGTACTTTACAGTGAAGCCATAAAAAAACCAGGTAAGTATCACAGATTAGAATGTAGTTGCGGTCTATTCCAGAGGTCATTTCTCATACCCGAGACAGTGGATACAGAAAATATAAATGCCACAATAAAGGATGGAGTTTTGAAGATAGTATTACCCAAAAAGCATATTAAATCAAGACATATACCAATTGAATAGACATGATAAGTGCAAAGTTCGGACATTTTTTAGATAGACCACTTGAGCCAATTGCTAAAAGAATCAGGCTTACTCCCAACTTTTTTACCATTACAGGATTCATAGTTACTGTAATTGGTGCTATTACAATTGTGGCTTATAATCCTGTAGCAGGTGGGTTTATTATACTACTGGGAGGTGCTTTTGATGTACTGGACGGTATTGTGGCAAGAACCAACGGGCTTGTAACAAAATTCGGAGCATTCCTTGATTCTGTCCTTGACAGATACTCAGATGCTGTTGTATTCCTTGCTATAGCACTCTATATGTATCTTCAGGGACAAAAGACAGGTGTATATCTAAGTCTCTTTACACTGGTGGGCGCGCTTCTAATAAGCTATGCAAGGGCCCGTGCAGAGGCCCTTGGCATAAGTTGCCACACAGGGCTGATGGAAAGACCTGAACGTGTGATTTTAACGGCCTTTGCATGCCTTACAGGATATTTTATACCTGTCCTCTGGGTGCTCTGTATCTTCACGCATATTACAGTGATTCAGAGGGTAGTACATGTAAGAAGGGTATCCACTCAATAGCATAACCCAGTGTATTGCACCGGCTTGAGCAAGCTGGAGGTGGGGATTAAACTTTTCAGGATGAGGGATTGCTGTACTGGTTGCATTCTTTAGCATACTGCTGTATATCTCCTGTCTGTTCTATGGGAAGCGTGATATCAAAGACAGTTCCCTGAGAGGGTTTGCTGTTGACATTTATATCACCCTGGTGGGCCTTGATAAAGTTGTAGGTCATCCACATTCCCAGACCTGTGCTTTTATTGGTAGCACCTGTGGTAAAGAAGGGATCAAAGACCTTGCTTAGATTACTCTCCTTTATTCCTGGACCATTGTCCTCTATTCTGATCCTTATGGAGTTTCTCTCTCTGCAGGTACTGATCAGGATGGTATCCCCTGTACCTGATGTGAGTATTGCATGCACAGCATTGCGGAGGATATTGCTGATAACGATCTTGATTAATTCCTTGT
Organism: Thermodesulfovibrio sp.; assembly: GCA_027016675.1. GTDB lineage: Bacteria > Nitrospirota > Thermodesulfovibrionia > Thermodesulfovibrionales > JdFR-85 > JAADHP01. The sequence goes on along the minus strand of JALUSH010000081.1, from coordinate 1,148 downwards.
CAAGGAATATGCGTGGGAGGGTTGAATAGTTTTTGATGAATTTTATGCCTCCTGTATTTAAAATATTTGATAGTTCATTTATTGTCTCATTAATGACATCATTAATATTAATATAGACCTTTTTCAGCTTAGAGCTTCTTGCATAAAAGAGCATGTCTTCCACCACAGTATTGATTCTGTTAGCAGAGTTGTAGATCTTTTTTATGTATTCAGAGGTCAGGCTGTCCAGTTGGTGAGACATGAGCATTTCAGCATAACCAACTATTCCTGTGAGTGGATTTCTGATCTCATGGGCAATGCAGGCTGTCAGCCGTCCAAGGGTGGCAAGCTGTTCTGCCTGCATCGTCTTTCTTTCAAGCTCGTATTCCTTTGTTATATCTCTTAAAACCAGTATATGTCCTTTTTTTCTATTGGTAAGTGGATAAGCCTTGAATGAGTAAATCCTGTTGTCGAAATGCAGAATCCTTGATACCTCATCAGTAAAGTGGTCTGCCTTGTCCTTCAGATTGCAGGGGATTTGAAGGATGCTGCATATGTCTTTTCCAATGATATTGTCTCCAAATGTTCTGAGCATGGCCTGGTTTGCATTCACTATAAAACACCTCTCATCCACTATTGCAATCATATCAGCCATGGAATCAAAGATCTGTTGCCACTGGTTTGCCCATTCCTGTATCACACGGCTTTTCTCTTCATTGTCCTTCTCAATGATCGTAATTTTCTTGCGGACTATCAGGGAAAGTCCAACAACGGAGAACACGCTTAATAACATGGAGAGTATGAAAAGCCTTTTTGTAACCTGCATATTGTTTTTCAGGTTAAAGAAATAGCCCTTTAACTGCCTGTTTACAGAATAAAAGGAGTTTTCAGCAAAATCTTTGATGGTGAATATGGTATTATATAAAGACCTTATCTTGTCCGTATTAATATTATTGTTCATGTTGACAGGATTATTTTTTGAGGCATTCAATCTCAGAAGGTTCTGCAGTTGTGACTTAACCTTGTTGATCTCCACAGCTACAGGCCTTTTGGTATGACATCTCAAACACCTTTTGATAATATGGTCTGTCCTGTCCAGCAAAGATTTAACTTCTCCCTCTTGGAGTTTTTTTGTAAACTCGATTGTTAAAGAATTAACACTGTTTATG
>JALUSH010000080.1 GCA_027016675.1 Thermodesulfovibrio sp. | reverse complement strand
CCACCACACCACGCCTGCAAAGGATTGCCTGTCTTTCGTTACAGTTGGATGGAAATCATTACTGTCCAAAAAGGTTCTATAAGAGAGATAAAAGGCAGGGTGCCGAAGAAAAATAATGCCTACACCTTTGAAAATAGAAACATCCTTCTGAAACAAGAGGTGAAGAGGTGGTTCATCATCCCATTAATGCAATAGGATTTTAAATTATAAAAAAACAGGAGTCTTTTCAACCTTCTGATGATATATAAGGTTGCTGGTGAATGTCACTGTTGGTATTGCTACACGGGTCTTCTTCACCACCTCTTCACCTCTGCAAAGGAGCATCTGTGCCTGACCCTACCCTGTCATTGAATACAGGTTGGTATAGAGTGTAAGCCTGTGGATTGCATTATTTTTATGAGGTGCCCTGCCTTATTAGTATTTTATTTTATACAGATGTGGATGGAAATAAAAACTTTCAGAATTCAATCCCTTCCCTTGCTGGCTCACCTTTATTATGGGGATGTTTTATACCCTTCATATAGGTAACATAATCAGCCCTTCTTATCATGCCCTCCGTAGCACCTCTGCCTGTTAAGACCAGTTCTTTACCTTCAGGGAATCTGTCTATGAAATCAACAGCATCTCTCTCCGAGATTATGCCACTTCTTACAAGGTTGTTAAATTCATCAATTATAATAACATCATAGTCCATAGATATACTTATAAGCTCATTGAGACGTTCAAGGGTCGTGTTTCTCATACTTTCTATATCAACATCAGGGTAGAACAAGGGGGATTTTATATCACTGTAGAGCTTTACATCAATAGACAGTCTGTTAAGGAGCGCGGTCTCGCCACCATTGTCTCTGGTTTTCATGAATTGAGCGAAAAGTACCCTCAGCCCCCTGCTTTTCGCCCTTACAGCCAGACCCACTGCTGCCGTGGTCTTACCCTTACCTTCTCCAGTATAAATATGTATCAGGCCCTTTTTCATTCTTAATTACCATTCCCCAGAATCAGCCCCCTGTTAGGTTCCCACCCTGAAGGTCTTGTATCTTAATAAGTGTATCAAGATAGATATCTCTCTTCGCCGGATTAATCTCTATAGCCTTCTCAACAAGTTTCCGTGCAATATCTAAATCCTTCCTCATAGTATAATACAACCAGGCAAGGTTATTCATTGCATCAGCATTATCAGGCATCTCTCTAATAGCCTTTTTATAGTTTTTTTCTGCACATCCGTAGTCCTTCATCTTGAAACAGACATTTCCCATATAAAAGAAGGCAACAACAAGTTTACTGGATGCTATCTCATAATGCCTTAATGCTGCATTATAATTGCCTTTCCTTTCATTTATAACACCAAGGTTTATATGTTCCTCAGGAGTAAGAGTGTCATTCAAGACTACAATCTTTGCTGTGGAACAGGCAGTCAATAGAAAAAGTACAAACAGAATGGTCAGCTTAGGGAGATACAACAAGCCCCCAGTAGTCTGTTCTTTTCCATATCTGATCCATCTCATCAAAGCTGAAAAACCTGTCCCTTTTATCCTGTGAATTTGCAAAGATACCTTTACGATTATACCCCACAACCACCATAAAGTGATTCTTCTGAACCGGCCCCATTCCCAGGTCAACCATCACAATAACAGGAAAACCTCTGTCAAGGTAATCAAGGAGTTCCTCAAATCCCCTCTTTAAGAGGTGTGTCCTCAGCCCTTTTCTCTTTGCATAAAGATACAGGTCAAGGCTCAGTGTGCCTCTGTGCTTTTCTGTTGATAGGGCATCTGCTATCTCATCAGGAGATACACTTATCTTCCAGTAGTTCATAACCCCTGCAAGTGATGCAGGGCCACAGTAATACCGTTTCTGTGGAAAAAAAGGAATATCTATATGTTTCCCTTCTCTTTCACCCAGGAAGGAGGTATCTAAACCTCCTCCTGGGTGCATTGCACATGATATGAGTAAAACAACAATTATTATGCTTAAAATAAACCTAATCTTCAACTACTATTACCCTGTGCCCTGTGAGCTGTAATAATAGTACTACAAGTATGGCTATTACAAGCAGTGTTACCACCACTCCAAGACCATCTCCTGCAGTTCTGAGCTGTTCTACAGATGCTGCAAATTGATGGAGTTCCTCATTACTGAGTTGAGAAAGCCTCTGTCTGATCTCATTCTGGTCATATCCAAGGGCCTTCAATCTCTCAGAAACTATCTTCGACTCCAGGAAGCGCTGAATTCTGTCTAAATCTTCAGAACGTTGTTGGTTGAGGTTCAGGAATCCTGACTCAACCATGGCAGCATCCACCCGTGGCACCACTGACAGCACTGACATGGCAAGCACAAGATAAAGGGCAATTCCTTTCAAAAAGGGAATCTTCAATATGGCTCACCTCCCTTCCTTGAATGTTATTCCTTTGGTTTCTTCTGTTCTTTTTCCCTTGCTTCTCTTATCTTTTCTTTGATAACCTTAACCCTGTCCTGGAATTGTCGAGTCAGCATGTCCGCCTCCTCCTGTCCTGAAATAACATAGGGTGTTACCATGAGCAGAAGTTCTGTCTTAACATCCTCAACCGTGGTTGTACTGAAAAGTGTTCCCAATATAGGGATATCACTTAGAAAAGGGATACCTGTTCTACTTCTGTTTTTCTTGTCAGAAATTAGACCTCCCAGCACCAGTGTGTGTCCGGATTGGACTATAGCAGTAGTATTGGCAGTACGTTTTATGAATTTAGGAAAGTCCTGACCTGCTACCTTTTCAGAGCCTCCGGGACTGCTGAATTCCTGCCTGATCTTCAGGGTAACCTTATTCTTTTCACTGATATGAGGTGTAACATTCAGAATGACACCGGCAGTTCTATATTGTATCTGGCCTGTTGAAACAAGTGTAGTGGCACCTGTACCTGTAGCTGGTTGCTGGGTAAGCCCTGTTGCTATAGGGATATCATCTCCTATCTCAATAGTGGCCTCCTTATTATCTACAGCAAGGATATGCGGACTTGCCAGTACATTCAGCCTTCCCCTTGATGCAGAAAGTGAAAGGAATGTGTTGAATTTTGTGGGGTCAAGTACATTAACAAAGGCACCTGACTGCACTAATGGTGAAAAACTAAGATCACTTACCTTGCCCTCTTCGCTTACATTACCAAGGAAATTACCAGGGCTTGAAGCAAAGCCACCAAGGATTGTTGCATTATTGGTAGAGCCTTTTAAGAGCCATTCTATTCCATATTGAGTTCTCTTATCAAGGGTTACTTCTGCAATAAGCACCTCAATCAATACCTGTTTTGGTGGTATATCCAATTTCTTCAAGGTTTCCAGGATAGCCAGATAGTTCCTTGGACTTGTTTTGATTATTATTGCATTAATATCTTCATATGCTGTAATACTGATTTCACCTGCTATCTCCCCTGGCAACCCTCCTACAACTGTTGTGGTTGCTGGTTGCCTCTGGAGTGTGGCTGTCCTCCTTCGCGGCACAACAGTTCGAATAGGTGCAGGAACTTTTCTGGCACCCTCCTTTTTTACGTATATGTTCTTTAATATTTCGGCAAGCTTTTTGGCCTCACCATTTTCCACATAATAGACAAAGGTACGGATGTTTTCTCTGTCAGAAGGTGGCACATCAACAGCCTCAAGAATCTTCATGATCTTTACCAGAGAGGATGGTCGCGCAGTAACGATTATCAGGTTCGTTGGCTCATACACTATGATATCTGAGCCCCTTGGCAAAAGACCTCTGAGCATATTGGCAGCATCAGATGCCTTTACGAACGACAGAGGTATTATCTGTGTGATAAAGGAAGAATCGAGATGCATCTCCACTTCCTTGCCGAATTCCACATTCACATTTTCCTGTTTTGCCATTGAAACAGGAAGAATTTTATATACATTACCATCCTTAACAGCCGTGAGACCGTTAAGCTCAAGGATGCTCTGGAATATGCTAAAAAGGTCACTTAAAGGAAACTTCTTATAGGTCTGGATGGTTACCTTCCCTGCCACACCAGGGGCAAGAATATAATTAATTCCCAGGATCTCACTCACTGTGGAGATAACCGTATTAATATCAGCCTCGTCGAAGTTAAGTACAATGTAGCGCTGCCCAGCATCACCTTCGATCCTGTAAAGCTCCTCCTTTTTTTCTATCTTTTCTATTCGCTTCTTCTCTGTTTTCTTTTGAGGCTCTGCTATCTTCACCTCGGGTAGTGTTAGCTCTTCGGACTTTTTCTCCGGTATTTTATAGGAGGGCCAGACAACCTCCTGTGGTTGTAACTCTTTCCGTGGAGCACAGGATATTAGGGTTGTAAAACATAGAAGTATAACGACACCTAACAAAAATATCCTTTTATTCATCTGAGGTCTCTCCTAATCTGTAGTTTTTGCAGATCTCAATGATAATGTCATCTTTTGTCCTTTCCATTCAAGTACTACCTCTCTTTCCCTGACCTGCAGAACCTTTATATTATCAATCTGTTCCCCTGCCCTTATGGCCATTGTCTTTTCATTATCCTTCTTTATATAGGCAACATATTCATTGTACTGGTTAAGGACAATTCCTTTCAATGTTAAATCAGGTGTTATAGAAGTCGTCAAAGGTTCTTCTTCAGTCTTTGTCTCAACCCTACGGCTAAAACTTCTCTGAGGGCTGAATATATTTTTATCTGTTATCTCCTTGTCCCACTCTACTTCTTTGAACTTGAAACTGGTTTCACCTATCTGTTTTTTCTCTGACAATTTATATTCTACCTTTAAAGGCTTATAT
>JALUSH010000079.1 GCA_027016675.1 Thermodesulfovibrio sp. | reverse complement strand
GTTACTTACACTGCCATGGCAGGTAAAGATGGGCAGTTAAATATTAATGTCTATGAAATAACAGACAGAAGCGATGCAATCAAAATACCTCACAGAACAATAATTATATCACCACAGGATGATCGTACTGTACAGTTATTTGAGGTGCTTATTATAAGAAACAGCGGGGATAAGACCTTTGTGGGAAGATTCAATGATGAACTGAAAACACATCAGGTGCTCTTTATTCCTTTGCCTCGTGGTTATCGTCTGAACCATGTTCAGGGTATAATGCCACAAAAGGTTTTCACCTATAACAGTGGCATAGTCACAGAGGAGGAGATACCACCAGGAGAGAGGGAACTCGTGCTCGGTTATATGCTGAGAAGTGATACAGGACTTTTTGATCTTTCTGTCTTCAGTATTGAAAACAGCCCTGTGCCAGAGAACGTGACGGTTCTTTTCCAGGAGAGGAAGGGCTGGAGGTTTAAACCTTCTAATCTGAAATCATCAGGAAAGAGCGAATTTTACGGAAAAATCTACCGGACCTGGACAGGAAAAAACGAAAAGTCCCTGAAGCTGAGGCTTTACAGTCCTTCTTATAAAAGCAGTATGAGTAACTGGGGAATTGCTATAATATCGGGGTTTCTCATCAGCACGATATTACTGTTTTTATACAGGAAAAAGCTTCGTATCTACTATCTAAAGAGGGAAAAAGACAGGCTCCTGGAAACCCTCTCTACCCTAAAGACTGTTACCGAGAGAGACGGTTTCTATGATCCCATGATCCGTCTCCTTGAAGACCGCATTGTGGAGATAAACAGGAGACTGGAAACATAGTGTTACGCCTTCTTGATATAAGCAAGACCTACAGCTTGAAAGCAGTTCTGAGGGGGGTGTATCTGGAATTAAAAGACGGTGAGGCCTTTGTGCTCTTTGGTCCCAATGGTGCGGGAAAGAGTACGCTCTTAAAGATTGCAGCAGGTCTTATGTCTCCCAATACAGGTAGGGTGGAACTAACTACGGATTCTCACAGCCATAGTAGTATTTTCTACATCGGACACAAAAACGGGCTATATAATGAACTTACTGTGTTGGAAAACATCAGATTCTTTCAGGACATCACAGGCAGTAGAAATAGCAATACCATCCTCAGGGAGATTCTCATGGAGTTTGGTCTCTGGCAGCGAAGGAATGATCCTGTAAAGCAACTCTCCCAGGGGATGAAACGGAGGCTTTCACTTATGAAGGGGTTTATAAGTGGAGCTGATCTTCTCCTGCTTGACGAACCCTTCTCAGGGCTGGATATCAGGTGGAAGGAGATCATCCTGGAAAGGCTAAGAGGATTGAAGAAGCAAGGTGTATCACTTTTAATGGTGACCCATCTTATAAAAGAGGGGCTCAGTATTGCCGACCGGATAGGCCTTCTGGAAAATGGTATTCTGAGGCTTCAATGCAAGACTGAAGAGATAACAGAAGAAGAGATAAAGGAGATACTCAGAGGTGGGGTTTGTAGGTAATACATTTGCCATAGTCAAAAAGGATCTGCTTCTTGAATTGAGGGCAAAAGAGGCCATCAGCATCATGGTCTTTCTCTCTCTGCTTCTGCTTGTGGTCTTCAATCTATCTGTTGAGATTGACACAGAGAATGTATCAAGGCTTGCCCCTGGTATCCTCTGGGTGGTATTTGCCTTCTCAGGAATTCTTGGTATGGGCCGGACATCTCTGTCTGAAAGGGATGACGAGGCATATCTGAATATATATTTTTCCTCTGTCAACATGGAGAGTTTTTACCTTGCAAAGGTGATAAGCAATCTGCTTTTTCTCCTTCTTATGGAGATGTTTACAATAGTGTCCTTTGTAATCCTCTTTGACTATGAGCGGTTGATCTTTGCGCTGGCTCCGCTAAGCCTGCCGCTTCTTCTTGGCAGCTTTGGTTTTTCAGTGGTGGGCACACTCTTTTCATTTCTTTCTACAGGTTCAAGGTTTGGTGAGATAATCCTTCCCTTTCTTTTTCTGCCCGTGGTAGTCCCCATCCTGCTTGGTGGTGTATCATCTACGGATATCATTCTGAATGGTTCGGGAGGTGATAGCCCTGCAAAATGGCTGAAGATACTTCTGGTCTTTGACCTTCTCTATTTCTGTATCTCCCTGATTCTCTTCAGGTACATAATTGAGGAGTAGATAAAATGAAAAAGGATAGAATAACAAAGATACTTCTTGTCCTTGTGCTTTTAATGCTTCCAGTAAACTTCTACCTGATCTTTCAGGTAGCCCCTACAGAAAGGATCATGGGTGATGTCCAGAGGATATTTTATCTTCATGTCTCCCTTGCGATAAGTGCCTATATTGGTTTCGGAGTCCTTTTTGTATCAAGCATTATGTTTCTTATCAAAAAGAATCTTTACTGGGATACCCTTGCATACTCAGCAGGTGAGGTGGGCCTTATGTTCTCCACCCTTGTTCTCATAACAGGTTCTTTCTGGGCCCGTCCTGTCTGGAATGTATGGTGGACATGGGATCCAAGGCTTGTTACCATGCTTATACTCTGGTTCATCTATATAGGATACTTTATGCTCAGGAAATCCATATCAGAAAGGTTGAAAAAGGCGCGCTACTCTGCGATTATCGGTATCCTTGGATTCCTTGATGTTCCTGTGGTCAGGCTTGCAACAAAGTGGTGGAGGTCAATTCACCCAAGATTATCAAAGGAAGGTGGTGGTCTTGATCCCTTGATGATCAAGGTAATGCTCTTCAGTCTGCTTACATTTGTTGTATTTACCATAGTCATTATTATCTTCAGGTTCAGGGTTGCCTGGGCAGAGGAGAGGTTATATTCCATACTTAATGAAATGGAGGAGTACCATGAATAGCATGTTTTTTCTCTTTGGTGCCTATTCAGTGGCATGGCTTGTGGTGGCAGGATATCTTTTCTTTAATCTCAGGAAACTGAAAAATGTTGAGACAAGGATTGAAGATATTGAAGAACTCCTGAGGAGGAAGCATCAGTGAAGTACATAAAGGCAATAGTGGTTGTATTTATGATCTTTCTCGGAGGGGTCTTTTTTGGTACAAAATACCTTGCCGAAAAAGACAATAATAGCCAAACTCTTTCAAGGGTACCTAAGGTAAATATAACTGCCAACACAAGTATTCAGGAACTTATGGACCATCTCAATATCTACAGGATAGATGAGCACTGGCCAGCACCGGATTTTTCACTACCGACCCTAACAGGAGACACCACAGGCCCTTATAACTACCGTGGCAAGTACCTTCTTCTTGCATTCTGGACAACATGGTGAACCTGGTGCAGGAAGGAGTTGCCTTCCCTGGAAAGACTCAAGAAAACCTTTGCCGGAAGTCCTTTTGAAATACTGGCTATTAATGTGGGAGAGGAAAAAAGGGTTGTGGAGAAGTTCATAGATTCGCAGGGGTATACCATTACAGTGCTGCTTGACAGAGATGGCAGGGTGAGTTCCCTTTACAGTGTGACTGCCCATCCAAAGACATTTATCATAGACCCGTCAGGAGGGGTGATAGGGATTGCAGAGGGTTACAGACAATGGGACTCCAGGGCCATGTTGCTGCTTTTTGAAAAACTTGTAAATAAAAAATCTCCTTCATAATTTTTTCATCTTTTCTTCATCTTATCTTCAACCTTTCCTGGTAATATCAATACAAGAAAAAACTTAAAAGGAGGTATCAATATGAAAGCAACGACATGGGAAAGCCAGGAAAGGAGCGAAAGGAAGGTGCATGTAAAGGTGAGGGACAGGAAGAGACACACTACCTTTTCTACCGTCCTTGAGGTGCTGGGTATTGTGACTATGGTGATCTTCAGCCTTGCAGTGTTCAAGTTGAGCGGCCTTTACAGTGGAATCGAATCACCTGTTCTGAAAGTGGTGGCCGGGGCTGGTATAACTTTCTTGATAGTCTCGAGTTTCAGGATAGCCATTCACAGAAGAACCTATACATAAAAACAGGGGAGCGTATATACAATACGCTCCCTTATTCTTCACTCTCTGGATGAAAGATCCTTTCCTCTTATAATTACTCCCTCTGAGTCAAATAACACACCACATGTGTCATTTAACCCACTCTACTGACAGAATTCTGTTAATATGCTTCAATATATTGTATGTGTTTAAAAACTACAACTATATATTGTACAGACATGGTAGGTATGTAAATTGCTTTATCTAAATTAGATATCGAAATTCGATAATAGACAATCTATAAATGTTTAGAAACTTTTTTATAGGATTTGTGAGGATTCATATTCTCTACCATGCCTCAAAAGGTCCAGTGTATGGGCTCTGGCTAATTGAAGAGCTTGCCCGTCATGGTTACAGACTGAGTCCCGGTACCCTTTATCCCATACTTTCAAAACTTGAAAGAAGGGGGTTACTTAAATCCACCAGGAAAGTGGTTAATGGAAAGGTCAGAAAGTATTATACTGCAACAAAGAAGGGTGATAAGGCTTTGAAAGAGATAAAACAAAAGATCAGGGAACTTGTACGAGAGGTAATTGAGGAAGAACAGGGATGAGAGGGAGGTGAGACACAGGGATTATTCATTTCTTAAGTAGTGGGGGCAATTGTTTTTTCCTGTTGTCAAAAAGGAGATGACACTGTACTGGTATGCTTAAGTTCCCGCCGCTAAATCGCGGCGGGAATGCGGAATTGATCTGATAACTCCAATGACTGCCCCGCCGCTGGCGGCGAGAACAAGTCATTGGAGCAGACAACCCCTTCGGGGCTGTCGCCTTGTCG
>JALUSH010000078.1:3963-4789 GCA_027016675.1 Thermodesulfovibrio sp. | reverse complement strand
CCTACTGAACCGCCCACTATCAGTATATGGCCATAATCACCTTTATGGGAATCCCTTTCCCTGCAGGGCAGCAGGACTTTTATTTTATCCTCATCAACTAATTCTACCTTCAAAGAATCCGCATTTGTAAGGTGAGGCGGGAAGCCTATATCTTCCACAAAAAGCTCACCTGTGTATTCTGATCCAGGTGGGATGAGATGGCCGATCTTTGGCAGACCGAAGGTCACTGTAATATCAGCCCTTATTGCCTCACCCATTACCCTGCCGGTGTCAGAGGAGATGCCGGTGGGGATATCAACGGCAACTACGTAAGGGGCATGCTGGTTTACCAGCCTAACTATCCTTGACAGGTTGTCCCTCAGTGGTTTGTTAAGACCTGTGCCGATTATGGCATCAACCACCACTGAACCTTTAAGGTCTCTTGCCAAGGGCGGCCTGTTAATCACGACCTTTAAACCGAGTTTCCTTAATATCTCATACTGGCTGCGGCAGTCTTTGCTCAGTCTGTCTTCAGGTGAAAGGAGAAAGACCCTGACATTGTACCCAACACGCTGTAGTTCCCTTGCAATGACAAGCCCATCGCCACCGTTGTTGCCCCCGCCAGAGAGTACCACCACAGGCTGAGTAACCGGGCAGTAATCCATAATCCTTCTGACAACAGACAGCCCTGCACGTTCCATCAGAACCATGGAAGGGATACCCACTTCCTCAATGGTTTTTCTGTCAATCTCTCGCATCTCAGATGCTGTAACTACCTTCATGGTTTCACCTCGGTAGTGTCTGGTAAAAATTCACCAGATACAATATATAGGGCAAGGGGTATTGA
>JALUSH010000078.1:0-3953 GCA_027016675.1 Thermodesulfovibrio sp. | reverse complement strand
CCCCTTGCCATTACTATAACTTTCAATGTTTACCGAACAGTAGTGGGTTTCACCTCTATTATCACAAAGGCAATTGATAGTTTCCTGTCGTGGCTCAGGCTCAGGTGAATGATGCCCTCACTGGTCAATTCATCAAAGATCTCCCTTGTCCGTCCATATAACCTTATTGATGGTACACCCCTTTCGTTGTTGATCGTCTCTATATCTCTTAGTGGTATAACAACCTCTGCCTGTAGCGCCTTTATGAACGCCTCCTTGGCAGCAAACCTCGCAGCAAGGGATGTGTAGGGCTGTGTTTTTTTAAGGCAGTAGCCCAGTTCATTTTCAGTAAAGACCCTCTTGAGAAACCTGTTACCCCATTTTTTTGCTGCTGCCTCAATCCTGCTTATATCAACGATATCAATTCCGATTCCGTAAATGATATTCTGATGCCTCCTTTAAAGTTATTTATAATGCTGAATTTTAACATTCATGATTCTACCACGGTTCAATAAATCTTCTAATTCCTTTCATTCTCGCATGCCCTCCATGGCATGCTCCGAGGGAATTTTGTGGTTCACCATCCAGGGGAACCTTTATACAAAATTCAAAACCCTTCAGACTCTACCATGTCACTGCTTCCAGCTATTCTTTGTTATTTTATAGCTGGATCTGGGACTTAATCATTAACTCCTTCATCTCCCTGACAGCACGCTCAATACCTACAAGCACAGCACGGGAGATGATGCTGTGTCCTATATACAGTCCTCTGAGTCCTTCAATCCTTGCAATTGGTTTGACATTATAGTAGGTAAGACCATGCCCTGCATTTGCCTTCAGCCCATTAAGCCGTGCCCTTTCTATTGCAGCCTTTATCTTTTGAAGTTCTTCCTGTTGCTTCTCACCTCGGGCATTTGCATAATGCCCTGTATGGATTTCAACCATCTGTGCGCCTATATCTTTTGATATGTCCACATCTGAAATGGAAGGATTAATAAAGAAGCTTACAGGGATTCCAGCAACATTCAGTCTTTTTACTGCATCCCTCAGCCTCTGATCCATTGCATCAAGGTCAAGGCCTCCCTCTGTGGTAAGTTCTTCACGTTTCTCGGGTACAATGGTTACAAGATCAGGTCTTATCCTGGTGGCAATGGAGATCATCTCATCAGTGGCTGCCATCTCAAGGTTCAGCTCTACAGGTACAATCTCACGCAGCAGTTGCAGGTCTCTGTCCTGGATATGACGACGGTCTTCCCGTAGATGTACAGTAATTCCGTCAGCACCTCCTAAGATCGCCAGTGTTGCAGCCATAACAGGGTCGGGCTCAAAGGTCTTCCGTGCCTGTCTGACTGTGGCAACATGATCAACATTAACTCCAAGGATCATCTCGAAACCTCCTTATTAATCAGAGTCTTTTAATCTTACCAGAGTTCCCTTCTTTTTGGCACCATACCGGAAGACGGTAACCCCCTTGCAGCCCTTTTCATAGGCAAGCAGGAAGGCACGTGCCACATCCTCTGGTGTTGCCTCGGGAGGCATGTTGATTGTTTTGGAAACAGCATTGTCCGTGAATCTCTGAAAACATGCCTGCATCTCAATATGGTCCTCAGGCGGTATCTCAAGGGCAGTCCTGAAGAGGTCTTTTATCTCTGAAGGGACCCCCTTTATTCCCTTCAGGGTTCCCTTCTTTATAACCTCCTTTTCAAGCCTTCTGGAGTAAAACCCCTCTTTCCTGGCAATCTGGAAAAAGTATTTGTTTATCTCCATCAGTTCGGTATCCAGTATGAGACGCTTGTAGGCAAGGGCAAAGATGGGCTCGATACCACTTGAGCAATCAGCGATTATTGACAGGGTGCCTGTGGGTGCAATGGTGGTTGTGGTGGCATTTCTAAGAAGTGGGCCACCTTTTTTGTCATATATAGACCCTTTATAGTTGGGGAACACACCCCGCTTACGGGCAAGTTCTTCTGATGACTCTTTTGATGTGTTCTGTATGAATTTCATGATCTTCTTTGCCAGTCTGAATGCCTTTTGGGAATTATATACAATACCCATAAGTACAAGCATGTCTGCCCATCCCATCACACCCAGGCCAATCTTACGATTCCCTTTATGCATCTTTTCTATCTCGGGCAGTGGATATCTGTTTGCATCAATTGTATCATCAAGAAATCTAACAGCAGTAAAAATATCCCTCCTCAGGGCATCAAAGTCTATCCATGGGCCTCCCTGGTCTTCTATAATGGAGTTTCTCACATACTTTGATAGATTCAATGAGCCAAGCACGCACGCCTCATAGGGCAGAAGCGGCTGCTCACCGCAGGGATTGGTGCTTTCTATCTCGCCGATGTGAGGGGTGGGGTTTGTCCTGTTGATCCTGTCAATAAAAACTACTCCAGGGTCTCCAGTTTCCCAGGCACTGAGTACCATCTCCTGAAAGACCTCTTTTGCCTTTATCCTTGCTACCACCTGTTTGGTCCTTGGATTAATCAGTTTATAATAGCCATCTTTCTTCAGTGCTCGCATAAAGGCATCAGTAACAGCTACGGAAATGTTAAAGTTGGCAAGCTCTGCCGCATCCCTTTTTACTCTTATGAAATCAAGAATATCAGGATGGTCGACCCTGAGAATGCCCATATTGGCACCCCTGCGGGCTCCACCCTGTTTAATAACCTCTGTGGCAGTGTTGTATATCTTCATGAAAGAGACCGGACCACTTGCGATTCCGCCTGTGGAGCGTACAATATCAGATTTTGGTCTGAGCCGGGAGAAGCTGAAACCAGTACCACCACCACTCTGAAGGATAAGGGCAGCATGTTTGAGGGTGTCAAAGATTCCTTTCATTGAATCATCCACTGGAAGGACAAAACAGGCTGCAAGCTGGCCAAGCTCTTTTCCTGCATTCATGAGGGTGGGCGAGTTGGGGAGGAATCGGAGATCTGTCATTATCTCATAGAATCGTTCTTCCCATTCCTTTTCATCGCCATTGTGGAGCTTTTCAGATGCTGCCACATGTCTGGCAACCCTGCGAAACATCTCCTCCGGGGTCTCTACAACATGTCCATCAGGGTCTTTAAGGAGGTATCTTGCCTGAAGGGTTTTTATTGCATTGGGGGTCAGTTCCATCATAGTTCATTATATCATATGGAAATTCATAACTTTAATATAGGGACGGGTGAGACAATAAAGGAAGACCTGGTTGTTATTCCTGCTTTTCTGTAGTAAATTTAAACCTTTCTAACTCATCAGGAAGGGTAAGACTTACAACCTCTCCCATCCTTCCTGGTGAGCCAAGTGGTTGCCCGTCATAGGTTATCCGTATACCGCCGGCATTGCCCACACGCATGAAGAAGCTGTTCTTGCCAGACCATGACCTTACTTCACCAGGCTTGAGGATCATGGAGTATTTTAATTTCTTGTCAATATTTATAAAAATCCAGGTTTCTTTTATGGTTTCAACCTCAAGTATATGCTTTCCAGCATAGTCAGCTTCTGCAGTACCAAGAGGAGAGGGGATCTTGATATTACTCTCTGTGGGATGTTCTTGATTGGAGATATCTTCCTTTTTTTGAGCTATCATTTCCTGAGTATTGATCTTCGAAGTCTCTGTAACAGATTGTTTGCTTATAATTTGAAACTGGTGGGTTTCTTTTGCATTGAAATAAAGCCCTATTACAGCCACAACCAGTAAGACTGCAACAGGATAGAGCACCTTTATGGGAATCAATCTGCGCTTGCCTTCTTCGACAGGAGGTTCTTCAGGTTTGTAATACTCTCTGAGGTCCTTATCGAGTATATCAATTATATCAATCGCCTCTCTTTCAGGAATTGACAGGGCATTACAATACTGACGCACATATCCTTTTATAAAAACCCGACCAGGGATTTTATCGAAATCTTCTTCTTCAAGGGCATGAAGATATGATGTCCTGATTCTTGTTTTTTTTTTTTTATTTTTTAAAGTGAGCGAATTT
>JALUSH010000077.1 GCA_027016675.1 Thermodesulfovibrio sp. | reverse complement strand
GTCTGTAAGTTTTGATATTGACTTTTACTATACATTTGTATAGTATATATGTAAGGGGTCTACTATGGAACTTACAGATATCCAGAAAAGGGTGTTTCAGTATATAGAAAACTTTATAAGGGAACACAGCTATCCACCTACAGTAAGAGAGGTGGCCCGTGCCTTTGGCTACAAAAGCCCTCTTTCTGCAAAGCAGCATATAGATGCACTGGTCAAAAAGGGCTATCTCCGAAAGAGACCATTCCAGTCAAGGGGGATCGAGGTTGTGGGTACACCCAGGGGAACAAACCTTATGAGGATTCCTCTTCTGGGAACTATCAGGGCAGGCGAGCCTATCCTGGCAGGTGAAAATATAGAGGAGTACATAAGTCTCCACAGGGAACTCTTTCCCATGGAGGACGGGTTTGCACTCAGGGTGAGAGGTGATAGCATGAAGGGTGCAGGGATACTGGAGGGAGACCTCGTTGTGGTTAGGCCAGGTGTTGAGCCTATAGATGGTGATATAGTGGTTGCCCTTATAGGGGATGAGGCAACGGTAAAGAGGTTTTACAGAAAGGCTGCCAGGGTGGTGCTGAAGCCTGAAAACCCTGATATGGAGCCTGTAGAGCTTGATTCACGGGATGTAAGGATACTTGGCAAGGTTGTGGGGCTTATAAGGAGGTTCTGACTTCTTTTAAAAGTTTCTTGATAATTTTGGATAATAGTGTCTGGTAAAGACACAGAAACAATACCCTCTGTCCTACAAGAATTTAGAAGGTTTATCGGACAGATGCATTTTGGAGGTTCTGAGATGGTTGAGTTAGATGAGCCTGTGGTGGTAGAGGCCACCTTTTATGGAGGCAGGATAAGGCCTGTGAGGTTTAAGTGGAATAACCGAATCATACAGGTAAGGAGGGTCACCTACCACTGGACGCAGAGAGATGGGCTCAGGGTGATACATTTCTTCTCAGTTACAGACGGTAAGACCCTCTACAACCTCTCATATGAGGCCGATACCCTATACTGGAGACTTCAGGCAGTGGAGGCTGAGGAGTGATTTGGGATTTAGAATTTTGGTGGTTGATGGTATAAAATATGGTGGAAGGATGAAGACAGACCCATGTGGTCGGAGGTATTGGTGAAAGTTAAAAAGATTACGATGAAATTTGATCTTTGTATGAGCGAGAGAGCAGAGTAAAAGGAAGTAGAAGAAAAATTTTTTATTTTACAGAATCCTTGAGTCAGGAGAGAACATATAATTAACTAAAGAAATAGACTGAAAAAGGAGATACCGTGACAGGAGGACATTCCTGTTTGACAGAGACTCAAAGAAGACGACTCCAGAGTGCCCTTAATAGCCTTAATAATGAAAAAGTTTTAACCTTAACAGAGCTTGAGGGGTTCCTTCATGCCCTGGTTATCACACCTGATATGGTTAACCCCAGTGAGTGGATACCTGTGATCTTTGATACAGACATACCAGAGTTTGAATCTGAAGAGCAGCAACAGAAGTTCTTTACAGCGATTTTTGATGCCTACAATGCCTATGAGAAAGCACGTACAAAGAACCGGCTCCGGTTTCCTTTCGACCTGGAGACGTTTTCACAGGATATGCTGGATGAGATACACCAGTGGTGCTACGGCTTCACGGAGGCACTGTCTTTGAGGCCGGATATATGGTTTTTAGACATTGATAAGAAAGATGTGCAATTTGATGATTTGCCGGAGACAGAACAGGCTGTTGCGGTTAGTGTATCAACAATAGGTGCATTGGCCTATCCCGAAGATTTTATAAAACATTTAGGTACAGTTGAAGAAATAAAAGACAATGAGGTTATGGAGGCTATAAGTACGGTAATATCCAACATACCAGCGGCTGTGGGGGTGCTCCAATCCTATGGTAAAAATCTGTGGAAGCAGAGACTCCAGGAGATGAAGGGCGGTGTTTTTGATTTTAACCCAAAAAAGAAAAAGGTTGGCCGTAACGAGCCCTGTCCCTGTGGTAGTGGCAAAAAGTACAAGAAGTGCTGTGGGAAGAACTGACAGGTAATGCT
Source organism: Thermodesulfovibrio sp. (assembly GCA_027016675.1). GTDB lineage: Bacteria > Nitrospirota > Thermodesulfovibrionia > Thermodesulfovibrionales > JdFR-85 > JAADHP01. The sequence goes on along the minus strand of JALUSH010000077.1, from coordinate 11,591 downwards.
GAAGGAATACATGAGAAGACTTCACCAGACAGCCTCCAGTGGTGATGCAAGGGAGGAGAGTTTTCGGAGATGAGTAGAGAATATCTGAATCAGGTAAAGATAGGTAAATCAGTAATAAAGGGTATATACAGGTGCCTATACACTATTTGGCCTGAGGTATGCAAGGATAAAGACGGACTGTGGTGGCAAAGCAGAGGTAACATGGAGACAATGGTTTAATGTTTCAGAGACTAAGTAATGAGAGGATTTTTTACTGTAAGGTCCTTAAAACGGCTGAAGTCACGGTCAGCGCTCCAGAGTTCCCTTACACCGTGTTCAACACAGAGTGCGGCAACCCTTGCATCATGCACCATAGGGCCATGTATCTTTCCCTTTTTTATAGACTCCTTCATTACAGACCAGTGCATATCGGTCTCAGAAAGCAACACCAGCGAGGGAGACTCCAGCCACGCCTCTACCTGTTTCAGTGCTATCTCCAGAGGGGTTGGAGGGTCAAAGATTTTTGGATGGGTAACAATGGCCAGCAACTCATGGATACAAGGCCAGGGTATTGCCCAAGGCTTGCGTCCTTCGGCAATAGTCTTAATACATTCAAATGCATCTCTGTGCCAGGGTGTGTCCTCTCTGTGGGCATAAACAAGGATGTTTGTGTCAATCGCAATCATCCACCATGGCCCCTGTATATCTGCCTTCTAATCCCTTCCCATGAGGCGTCTCTGAACTCAGGCGAAAGTCCCCTGCCTTTGAAGGTGGCCTTTTTGAGGCGGAAGGCTTTCTGTCTTTTTTTCTCCTCCACCACCCGACGCAATCCTTCTTCAATGAGCGCCTTCAAGGTGGTCTTATCCCTTCGGGCTATCTTTTTTGCCTCCTCGAAAAGGCCATTAGCAATATCTATGGTTGTCTTCATATATCTATATATATCATATAATATACCTGTATGTCAAAAACCAAAATGCGAATGCCACTGCCTTCTATCAGAGTTGGGTAATTTTTCATGTCGGAATTCTGGTCAAATATAATTCATTTAAAAAGGAAGAATACAGATGGAAAGAACCATCCTCCTCGTAGACATGGACGCATTTTTTGCCTCTGTGGAGCAGCAGAGTAACCCTGCCCTCCGTGGCAAACCTGTGGCGGTGATGGGTGGAGGGAAAAGGACAGTAGTGACTACTGCCTCTTATGAGGCAAGGAGTTTCGGTGTAAGGACAGGAATGAACCTCCACGAGGCAAGACAGGCATGTCCCGAACTTATCGTGGTGGTGGGAAACAATGACAAATACACCCATACCTGTACGGAGCTGAAAAAGATATACCTCAGATACACCCCCCTTGTGGAGATATACTCCATAGATGAGGCGTTCCTTGATGTGACCGGCTCAGAGCATCTCTTCGGAGGCCCCCTGGAGATAGGACAGAGGATAAAAAGGGAGATAAGAAAACGCTTTGGCATAAATGCCACTGTGGGCATAGGTCCTAATAAGCTGATAGCAAAGCTGGCGGCGGACCTTTCAAAACCTGATGGTTTGAGGTGGATAAGGCCTCATGAGGTTTCAGAGGTGCTTGAAGACCTCCCGCCTGGTGAACTCTGGGGCATAGGCCCCAGGATGGCAGCACATCTCAGGGCCATGGGTATAAATACCTGTGGAGAGCTTGCAAGGACACCCACTGGTATCTTAAGAAGTCGTTTCGGGATAACAGGTGAAAGATTGAAGATGATGGCTATGGGAAGGGATGAGACACCTGTCATCTCTGACTCTGAAACAGGAGAGGTGAGATCCATTGGCCACAGCATGACCCTTCCAAGGGACATATACAGTATGTCAGAGATAGAAAGCTATATTCTTATATTGTCTGATAGGGTAGCCTTTCGGGCAAGGAGGTATGGCTATGCAGGAAGAACCGTCTCTGTGGTTATAAGATATAAGAGTTTTGAGACCTTTTCCCTCCAGCGGAAACTGACAGTGCCCACGGATGATACCCACCTTATCTATCGTGTGGCAAAGGAGATCGTGAGACCCATAAGGCTCAGGGAACCTGTTCGGCTGCTTGGGGTATCTATTAGCTCTCTTATAAAAACCACAGCACAGCAATGCCTCTTTGATGAACAGAAGAAAAGAAGGAGGCTTCTTGAGACAGTGGATGGAATAAACCTCCGCTACGGTAGCTATAGTCTCCTCTGGGCAGCAGCTCTCCAGGCAGAATCACATAAGGGTGTGATATCTCCGGCATGGAGACCAGAGGGAGTACATAAAACCCTTTGATGCTTAAAAAATTTTTTATCCCTGAACATGCCTATCCAATATAAAAATGATACAAGGCGGGACACCTAATAAAAATAAAGCAATCCACGGGATTACTCTCTGCCAAAGCCTTTTTTCAAAGATAGAGCGAAATCAGGTGAGATTTCCATTGGAAAGGCTCTCCGAAAAATCATAGATTTTTCGGAGAGATCCTTAGTTCGAAAGTATTTTTTGTTTTTCAAAGGTGTGGGCTTTATTTTTCTGAGCTATCCCGCCTTCTTTACAGGTTTGGATTTATTTTAGACTCTACTGATTCCTGACAGAAAAAAATACTGGAGAAATTTTTTTAAATAGGCGATAATGATATTAGGAAGTATAATTAATTGATAAGAGGTTTAAATTTTAGTTGATGACAGGTATGAAGACCCAGAAGATTGACAATGCCTATGTGAGAGAGATAATAAGATCCCTGATGAGAGGGATTGTGATATTTCTTTTCAGTATCGGGATTATTGTTTCAGGAGATAGGGAACGCCTTTTTTCTTTACTTATAACCAATCAATTACCATTTAATGAGATATTTGCTATATTCACCTTTCTGTTTTCCTCGGTATATATATGGTACTATACCTGCAAGGGTGCCAGGATTATGCGCAGAAGGCTACAGATATGGATAGGTTATACAAGGGCAGTGGTGCTTACCACCTTTGTTATAATGGCACATCAGTATTTTTAATGCTTTATAAGGCAACCTGTCCAGGATAAAAATAGTTTTCAGGTTTGCTTCAAGCAGGCAGAGGTGGTGAAGAAGGCTATGTAGTGACTTCTAAGGCATTTCAACACCCTCTATCCTGGTATGACATTTTTTACACTGTCCACCTTCCATGTTAACCTTCAGGAGTTGAAAGCCAAACCTCTCTATAAGAAGTTCTCCACAGTGAGGACAATAGGTATTCTCTCCACCTTCACCAGGCACATTGCCTTCATAGACATACTTTAGTCCCGCATTAATTCCGATCTTTCTTGCCTTCCTCAGGGTGGACACAGGTGTCCGTCCCCTGTCTGTCATCTTATAAGTGGGATAGAACTGTGTTACATGCCATACAATGGCAGGGTCAACAGATTTTATAAATTCAGCAACCCATTTTAAAAACTCTTCAGAATCGTTAAGCCCGGGGATTATCAGTGTTGTTACCTCAACCCATATGTCCTTTTCCTTCATCTGTCTGATGGAGTCAAGCACAGGTTGAAGCTTCCCTCCTACCACCTTCTTGTAAAACTCATTATCACCCTTCAGGTCGATATTGATACCGTCAAGATAGGGGCTAATAAGCTCTGTTGCCTCAGAGGACATATATCCATTACTGACAAAGACATTCTTTATCCCTCTTTCATGGGCAAGACGGGCACAGTCGTAGGCGAACTCCATAAATATGGTGGGTTCAGTATAGGTGTAGGAGATACTGCTACAACCTGATTCCTCTGCCCTTTTTACAACATCCTCTGGTGTAGTATCCACTCCTGCTATGTCAGGATACAACCTTGGGTACTGGGATATTTCCCAGTTCTGGCAGTGCAGACAGCGAAAGTTACATCCCACTGTTGAGATGGAGTATGACCTTGAGCCTGGCTGGAAATGGAAGAGTGGTTTTTTCTCGATGGGGTCTATATGGCTTGCTATAACCTTTCCATATACAAGGGTGTAAAGAGTACCCTCTTTGTTTTCCCTTACGCCACAGATACCTCTCTTGCCTGGTTTTATAACACAGAAATGGCTGCAGAGATGGCATCTTACTTTGTCTTCTTCGATCCTTTCATAAAGCATTGCCTCTTTCATAAAAAACCCCTTTCTTAAATCTTAATTTTACAATCTTGAATCCTGCCTGGGAAGGGGCATCGGTTTGTTCACAAATCAACTTGTTGAAGTTAGTTGGCATGGATATAGTTGTACCCCTTCGTGACTTCAATTAAATTTTAAATCTTAACAAATCCAGATATAAGAAGAATAAGCAGTAGAATGGTAGAGTCTGAACGGTTTGGAATTTTGCATAAGATTTGCCCTGGATGGCAAATCGCAAAATTCCCTCGGAAGCAGCCAAGGGCCCCAAAAAGTTGAAAACTTTTGGGGTAGAGCCTTGGATGGCTGCTGAGAATGATGTGTAAGACTCTACCATACTATTGCTATGAACGTTATTACTGGCTCTGGATAACTAATGTGTTGTCGTTGTTTCTATCAGTCTATCAAGAATCAGACCAAAAAATGAAGTCTCTTTGTTTTGATAAAACCACCCCAGATGAGTGAGACATTGGGCACAATGGGCATAATTCCACCTGTAGCCTGAAAACCATGTGAACTCCATTGTGGGGATGCCTGATACAAGACATCCATCAGCTGAGGAAAAACAGCCTATCTCGAATACCAGTCCTGCAGGATTGGTAAATGTATGTCTATGACTTCCCTGAACAGAGATGATATTCTCAACAGAGGTTATATGATTCCCACAGACTCTGCAAAGGATATATGATTCATCAGATAGAGTTGGTGCAGGACTATCCTGTCTTTCAATCTTGATGTCCTGTTCTGTTTTTGTTTTTCTAAGAAACATCTCTGTCATGAAAAAGCCTCTTCCAATCTGTATAATCATATTATAGCTCAATCATGCCTGTCTAAGATAAAAATAGTTTTCAGATTTAGTTTTTGCAGGCAGAGGTGGTGAAGGACTATGGTAAGGGCACGCTATGTAAGTTATGTCTAAAAGTTTTATCTGTTTTTTAGATTGGGGGAACTCCTGCTGGTACTCCTGATAGTGTAAAAAGTCAAATTGGTCTGTTAAAATATAGGATTATTATAAAGGAGGTTTATGCAGTATGAAAGAGAAGGTGGACATTATTGTAAAGGGTGAGTATATCCTCACAATGACTGACGCAGAAGAGCCTGTAACTAATGGTGCTGTTGTTATAAAAGATGCCAGAATTGTTGAGATAGGCAGGGAGGATACCATTATTAATAAATACGAGGCCCAGAGGGTTTTAGGCGGTAACAGGTATGCTGTTATTCCCGGGTTTGTAAACACCCATACCCATGCTGCAATGGTCTATTTCAGGGGACTTGCTGATGACCTGCCCCTTAAGGACTGGCTTGAAGGTCACATATGGCCAGCAGAGCAAAAATACCTTGGCGATGAGTTTGTTTATGATGCCACAGAGCTTGCCTGTCTTGAGATGATCAGGGCTGGAATCACTCTTTTTAATGATATGTATTTCTTTGAGGATGCCTCTGCAAAGGCTATAAAAAAGGCAGGAATAAGGGCAGTGCTTGGCACAGGTATTCTTGATTTTCCTACTGTTGCTGCCAGTACAAGTAGTGAGTATTTTGAAAAGGCTGAGGGGTTTATAAAAAGATACTCAGGGGATGAACTGATAGTTCCGGCCATTGCCCCCCATGCACCATATACATGCTCTCCTGAAACATATAAAAGGGCTATGGAGCTTGCTGAGAAATACGATGTTACAGTGCATACCCATCTGAGTGAAACACAGTGGGAGGTTGAAGAGATCAGTAAACGTTACGGGAACACTCCTGTTAAGCACCTTGATTCCCATGGACTCTTAAACAGCAGGGTGCTGGCAGCACATTGTGTGTGGCTCACAGAGGAAGAAATCGATATACTGGCACAAAGGGGTGTGAGCATCTCGCACTGTCTTGAGAGCAATCTTAAACTATCCTCAGGGATTGCACCTGTTACAGAGATGCTCCAGAAGGGTGTAAGGGTTACCTTTGGCACTGATGGCGCTGCAAGCAATAATGACCTTGATCTCATGAGTGAGATGTCCACTGCTGCCAAACTCCATAAGGCTGTCTCAGGTGACCCCACAGTTCTATCTGCCCGTGAGGCACTATTAATGGCTACGAAATGGGGTGCCCAGGCACTGGGGCTTGGTGATAAAGTTGGAAGCATTGAGGCTGGAAAACTTGCTGACCTTGTTTTAATAAACCTGAAGAGCCCCCATCTGACTCCCCTTTACGATATTTACTCTCATATTGTATACTCTGCTAAATCATCTGATGTGGAGACCGTGATAGTGAATGGAAGGGTTGTTCTGAATGGTGGTGATGCAGTAAACCTTGATATGGAGGAGATATTTTATAAAGCAAACCAGTGGGCGCATAAGATCAGAAAGATATAGCTCTCTGAGGTTAATAAATAAAACAAAAAATATCCGAATCCATCTATAAGGTTTAAGCATGGGATTGGTTTCTTTATTCTATCTGGATTTGAGATAATATAGCAGGTAATATCTACTGACTGATAGATGGTTCATAAAGTATTTTCAGAGATAGAGGAGGATTCACTGTGGTAAAAAATGATAGGTGGATAAGGGAGATGGCGAAGGAGGGTATGATAGAGCCTTTCAATGAGAACCAGGTAAGGAAAGGGGTGATCTCCTATGGTGTCAGTTCCTATGGTTATGATATGAGAGTATCTGATGAGTTCAAGATATTTACAAATGTGAATGCCACCATTGTTGATCCAAAATCCTTTGACCTGCAAAGCCTTGTGGATTTCAAGGGGGCAGAGTGTATAATCCCTCCCAACTCCTTTGCCCTTGCAAGATCAGTGGAGTATTTCAGAATTCCCCGTGATGTACTTGTTATATGTCTTGGCAAGTCAACCTATGCTCGATGTGGCATTGTTGTGAATGTTACCCCCCTTGAGCCTGAGTGGGAAGGGCATGTAACCATTGAGATATCCAATACCACTCCACTTCCAGCGAAGATATACGCAAATGAAGGGATTGCACAGTTGATCTTTCTTTCATCAGAAGAGGTATGCCAGATATCCTATAAAGACAAGACAGGGAAATATCAGGCACAGAAGGGAATCACCCTTCCAAAGATTTGATTTATAACTAATTTGAGCGATTCTTAAAAATTGAGCGATGCACGCAGAGGTGGTGAATAAGGCCAGGTGGCGATACTGATAGCATGTTACAATAACTTATTGAATCCTGATCCAGTGATAAAGTTATATAGTAGTGATATGGTAGAGCCTTATACATCATTCTCGTCAGGCCTCCTGCCTGACTCCGAGGGAATTTTGCGATTTGCCTCCGGGCAAATCTTATGCAAAATTCAAAACCGTTCAGACTCTACCATATCACTACTTTCTGCTACTATTTGTTATTCTTTCAGCTGGATCTGAGTTGATGTTACCATTGATATGAAAAAGTATGGAGGTATTTTGCCAGTAAAGGACAGGATAATACTTGCCCTTGATGTAAACGACCCTGGATATGCCCTTGAACTTGTTGACAGGTTCAGTGAATGGGTGAATACCTTCAAGGTGGGGCTTGAGTTATTTACCACTGCAGGCCCCGAGATTGTAAGAAAAATCAATGACAGAGGGAAAAGGGTCTTTCTTGACCTGAAGTTTCATGATATTCCCAATACCGTCTCACGGGCAGCAGCAGTAGTTACGAGACTGGGTGTTTATATGTTTAATGTGCATGCCTCTGGTGGTATAGAAATGATGAAAAGGACAAGGGATACTGTGGTGGAGGTGGCACTGAAGGAGGATATCCCCAGGCCAAAGATACTTGCTGTGACTGTACTTACAAGCATCTCCCAGGAGGAGTTTAAAAAGGAGATGGGTTATCAACACAGCATACGTACCCATGTAAAACATCTTGCCTCAATGGCTTACAGGGCTGGCCTTGACGGGGTTGTGGCTTCTGGGCATGAGGTGTCGGTTGTAAGAAACAATGTGGGTAAAAACTTTATCATAGTTGCACCAGGAATAAGACCTACCTGGACACCTCCTGATGATCAGAAGAGGACCATGACGCCTTCTGAGGCCATACATTATGGTGCGGATTATATAGTGGTGGGCAGGGCAGTCCTCGGGCACAGGGAACCTGAGAAGGCAATAGAGCTTATCTCCCTGGAGATACTTTCTGCCTGATGAAGACCACCTCGAAATACTCTGCATTTCCATCGAAAAGGGAATTCAATGCCCTGTGTAGTAATGAAAAGCCATTGATCCCACCCCTTTACTGTGAGTTGCCTTTCAAGTCTCCAGCAACTGTATTCGAAGCTGTGAGAGGCAGGGCTGCTGTACTGCTTGAAAGCATCAAGGGGCCTGACAAAATAGCGCGTTACTCCTTTATTACATTCAATCCTTTCCTTGAGATGATTGCAAAGGATCAGCTTGTGGAGATTGTCAAAGATGAAAGAAGGTCCATATCCAGTGTAAGACCATTAACAAGATTAAGGGAGATACTCAATGCCTATCCACAAAAGAAAGCTTCCCATCTTCCACCCTTTCAGGGTGGTGCAATAGGACTACTAAGCTATGATTTTGTTCACTACATTGAGCGTTTACCTAAAACCACCCAGGACGATCTCAACATACCTGATGCACATTTTTATATAGTGGATCAGCTCTTTGCCTTTGATCATAAAGAGCACAGTGCCTATGCAATAGTGTGTCCTGGTGCAAGATGTATCGAACTTGGTTATACCTCACTCAGTGACGCACCTTTACTGAAGGATAATCTCACGATTTTTTATGAGGAGGCAGAAGAAAGACTTCAAAGTATGGTGGAACTCTATACAGGAGTTCCCTCAGAGATGACTTGCACTATACCTGATAAGAAAAAGCGAATTGTGATAGAACATGAGATGAAGCAGTCTCAGTACATGGAGATGGTGAGACGTGCAAAGGAGTATATACGCGCTGGCGATATATTCCAGGCCAATCTTTCCCAGAGACTTTCTGCCCATATTGGCAATACCCCTGTATGGGAGTTATACAGGATCCTGCGTTCTATAAATCCTTCTCCTTTTTCCTTTTTTGCTGATTTTGGAGATTATCAGCTTGTAAGTTCTTCTCCAGAGAGACTGATCAAGCTTTCAGACAGGATTGCACAGACACGGCCTATTGCAGGAACACGTCCAAGGGGAATTTCCCATGAGTTCGATGAAAGGATGAGGGCAGACCTCCTTCTGAATGAAAAGGAACGTGCAGAGCATATAATGCTAATAGACCTGGAGCGAAATGATCTGGGAAAGGTCTGTGATTATGGTACTGTAGAGGTTGATGAGCTGATGATTACTGAGGACTACTCCCACGTAATTCATATTGTTTCCAATGTGCAGGGCAGGCTTACAGAGGGCAGGGATGCTATGAGCCTCATAAGGGCTGTTTTCCCTGGTGGCACAATTACAGGTGTTCCAAAGGTGAGGTGCATGGAGATAATAGACGAATTAGAGCCTGTTACAAGAGGACCCTATACAGGTTCATTCGGGTATATCTCATTTAGTGGCGATATGGACCTTAATATCATTATCAGGACAATGGTTATAAAGAACTCTGTAAGCTATGTGCAGGCAGGAGCAGGTATTGTTGCAGACTCTGATCCTGAAAGGGAATATTTTGAAAGTTTAAGGAAGGCAGAGGCACTGTTAAGCACCCTTGAGCGGATTTAATTAAAAAGCAACCATTTCTTTTTCCTTCGTGCCTCATCAATGGAGGATTTTATCTCTTTCAGGAGATTCAGCAGTTCATCCTCTCTGGATATATGCTCAGATATAGTCCTGTTAAGTGCATCAATAGATTCAAACAGTTTATTGATACTCTCTTTAAGTTCATTGGCATTGTTGCTGGATCTTAATTCAACAAGATAGTCCCTTATCTCTGTAAGGATATCGGTTCTGGTCTGTTTCTCTGCGGTCGAAAAAGCAGGCTCTGCTATCCTCTCAGGTGTTTTTCTTTCTTCTTTGGTTTCCATAACCTTCCGGGGTTCCTTTTCCAGAGCAGGTCTTTCAGCAGGCTCCACCCTTTTTATGTCAATCTTATGCTTCTGAGAGATATGTTTTAGCAGAAGCCTTGTTATTGTCTCAAAGGTCTCTCTCACCCCTTTACCTTCTACTGCTACAGATTCAAAATAGGGTACTCTATCTGGATTAAGATGGTCATTCAGTTCATGGACAGGAAGGATATTTGGCAGGTCCCTCTTGTTATACTGAATTACCAGTGGAATATCATCAGGGTTAAGGTTGTTGGCTATAAGGTTTTCGCGCATGTTTTTAAGGCTCTCTATGTTTTCCTCCAACATCTCTTTCTGGGAGTCAGCCACAAACACAATGGCATCAGCCCCTTTTAATACAAGCCTTCTTGTGGCATTGTATCTGACCTGTCCTGGTACGGTGTATAATTGAAACCTGATGGAGAAGTCCTTTATCTTGCCCAACTCCACAGGCATGAAATCAAAAAAGAGGGTTCTGTCTGCTTCTGTGGAGAGGGATAGTAGTTTCCCCCTTCTTGAGGGGTCAAGTATGGAATGGAGCCGCTGCAGATTCGTGGTCTTACCACTGAGGCCAGGGCCATAATAGACAATCTTCAGGGTTATTTCCTTGGTTGCATAATTAAAAAGTGCCATGACTAATTATAGCATATACACCATTCTTGGATTGATATTTTACTTTATACATGGCCTCATCAGCAAGTCGTAACAGCTCCTCTTTTGATGTGGCAGTATCAGGATAGGAGGCAACCCCGAAGCTTGCTGTCAGTCTGATGTTGTAGCCTTCTTTCTTGAGAAAGACTGTCTCAGCAATATGTTTTCTCAGTCTTTCTGCTATCTGGGTGGCGTATTTGGAGGAGGTTTGAGGCAATACAATTACAAATTCATCCCCTCCGTATCTTGCCACAATATCAAGGGAACGGATCTTAGTAAGTATCAATTGTGCTACCTCAACAAGAACCTTGCTGCCCACAAGATGACCATGTTTGTCGTTTACATCCTTGAAATGATCAAGATCCATAAAGATCAAGGAAACAGAGGTGTTGTATCTCTTACACCGCTGTATCTCTATCTCAAGTGTCCTGTGCAGGTATCTTGTATTAAAGATCTTTGTAAGGTCATCCGTTATGGCAAGTTCTTCCATCCTTTGATGGAGTAGAACATTCTCAATGGCAATGGCGATATGTCGGGCAATCTTGGTTAGTATATTGATATCTTTTGTAGAAAAGACATTCCTGTCTCTTTTTATTAGTTCAAGAACACCTATCTTTGAGTCCTTTACCATCAGGGGGATTGCAAATATGCTGGTGCTTTTCAGTCTTTCGTGCATAGGTTTTTCTCCCTTAAGGCCATTAAGGTTCTTTACTGAATTAATAACAATCTGTCTTTCATACTTGATTGATTTTCCTGCAATCCCCTCTCCTGAAAGTATCTTGATATCAAGATTGAGTCTTTTTTTGGATGTTGTCAATAGATGTAATATATCGCTTTCAGAGTCTTTTATAAAATATGCCCAGTCATCAAACAGCCTTAAGCCTTTAAGTC
>JALUSH010000076.1 GCA_027016675.1 Thermodesulfovibrio sp. | reverse complement strand
GAGTTTGGTCGTGCAGGTTTCGATGTAAAGGGGTTTGATTTAGATGAGAAAAAAACAGGTTTCTTAAATAGAGGGAGGTCCTATATAAAACATATACCTTCAAAGGACATAAAGGAATTAGTTGAAAACAGACAATTCCAGGCAACATCTGACTTCAGCAGACTGGCGGAGGTGGATTGTATTATCATATGTGTGCCCACTCCACTTGATGAACACAGAGAGCCAGACCTCTCATATGTGTTAAATACCACTCGAACTGTGGCTGAATATCTGAGGAAGGGACAGCTTGTGGTTCTCGAGTCAACCACATACCCTGGAACAACGGATGAGGAGATGAAGCCCATACTCGAGGCAACAGGTTTGAGGGCTGGCAGGGATTTCTTCCTTGCCTATTCTCCTGAAAGAGAGGACCCAAATAATAAACACTACAGCACCCGAACGATTCCTAAGGTGGTGGGTGGATATACAAGAAACTGTCTCATTCTTGCAGATACCCTATATAGTCAGATTGTTGAAAAAACAGTTCCCGTATCTTCAACAAAGGTTGCTGAGGCAACAAAACTTCTTGAGAATATATACAGGGCAGTCAATATAGCCCTTGTAAATGAGATGAAGGTGCTTTTTGACAGGATGGGGATAGACGTATGGGAGGTAATAGAGGCTGCAAAGACAAAGCCTTTTGGTTTCCAGGCATTTTATCCAGGCCCTGGGCTCGGGGGGCACTGTATTCCTATTGATCCCTTTTATCTTACATGGAAGGCAAGAGAGTATGACTTAAATACCCGTTTTATAGAGCTGGCTGGTGAGATAAATACCTCAATGCCTTATTTTGTAGTACAGAAGATATCAGAGGCATTAAATAATCATGGAAAGAGTATTAAGGGGGCCAGGGTTTTAATCCTGGGACTTTCCTACAAGAAGGATATAGATGATGTAAGGGAATCCCCTTCATTAAAACTTATTGAGTTGCTCAAGGAAAAGGGTGCCAGGGTAGACTACAATGACCCTTATGTGCCAAAGACTCACAAGATGAGACGTTATGATTTCAAGATGCGCTCTGTCAGGCTGACAGCTGAGAATCTTAAAAAATATGATTGTGTTGTTATATCAACAGACCATTCTGATTATGATTATAAGTTTATCGTTGATAACTCATCTCTTATAGTTGATACACGTAATGCAACTAAAGGAATCAAGGGTAAAGCAAGGATAGTCAAGGCATAGTTATTACCATGTGGAGTGTGAGGATGAGGGCAAGTAGAAAGGGTGAGCATATCTCGGGTGCTGAGGGTATCTTTGAAAGGTCAGTGATCAATGATGCAGTTAGAGCCTATGTGGATCGTGCCTACAGCCATAGCCGTGGCTTGCCCGACAGGGTGGTGATAACAATAGAGGAGTTGAAAGTAAGACCTGTTTTTTTAAAATCCTTACCGGTGTATACTGTAGATATAAAGACAAATGATGAGGCATGGGAATTTATAAAGAGATTCCTTTTTAGTGTGGGGGTATCCATGAGGGCATTTGAGAATGCCCTGTTTGTGGTACAATCAGGCATCGTTATGCGTGGTGCCTCAATAATGACCTTTAAAACAGGTAGAAGACTTGAGCCTGATACTGCAAGGGGAGTCAGGGCAACGCGTCTTGGGATAACCCAAGAGGCAGAGGAGACGTTGTTCAGTGTAATCGATTCGTATAAGTTGAATAGAACTGTTGTATCAGAAGCCATTGTTCTTGCTACAAAGGTGGCTGCCTTTAAGGATGTAATAGCTGAACTCTGTGTGTCTGACGACCCTGATTACACTACCGGATACGTTTCATCAAAAAGGACAGGCTATCTCAGAGTGCCTAATATCAAAGAAGAGGGAGAAAAAAAGGGTGGAAGGGTTATATTTGTTTCTGAAGATGCTGATATAAATGGACTGATTCATTATCTTGAAAACACACCTGTGGTGATAGATTCTATAGGTGAATTTAAGGGTATTGTCTCTCCTGATGAAGCCATCCCTGTTTTTAATAATTAATCCCATAGCAGGTTCCTTCGATAGAGTTGCCTTTAAAGCGGCCTGTAATTTGTTACAGAAGCATTTTGTTTTGAAAGAGTTCTATACAAATAAAAGGGGTGATGCTGAGGAGATAGCAAGGAGAATAATATGCGAGAAGCCCACAGCTATTGCAGTGGTGGGTGGTGATGGAAGTTTTAATGAGGTGGTAAATGCCACGGCCTATTCAGGTATCCCCCTGTCCTTTATACCTGCTGGAACGAGTAATGTACTTGCAAAGGAAGTCTCTCTCCCAGAGAATCTCATAGAAGCTTCAAGAAGGATTATAACAGGACAGCCAAGAGAGTTTCATCTTGGTTACATTAACAATAGATACTTTGTCCTGATGGCAGGGGTGGGCTTTGATGGTGCAAGTGTTTATCACCTGAATAAAAAACTTAAAAGATTAATTGGAAAGGCTGCCTATGTGCTGAGTGGTCTTATGGTATTTGGTCGTTACAAAACCAGGAAGTTAAAAATAAAGGTGGACAACAGGGAATACGAAGGAACCGATGTGATTGTCTGTAATGCGAGCAAATACGCAGGTGCATTTAGCGTATGTCCAGATGCTGACATGACAAAACCTGCACTGGATATTTTTATTCTTCATGGTAAAGGCAGGATGGATGTGCTGAAAGTTTTACTTGGAATTGTAAGGGGAATTCCGTTAAAATTAAATAATGTCACCTTTGTTGAAGGCAAAAATATCCATATCCGTGGAGAGGCTCATGTACAGGTCGATGGAGACTACTTTGGAAGAACACCTGTTGATATAACAGTCAGGGAGAGGGCCTTAAAATTAATAATCTAAAAGGAGGATACCATGGCTTTGGAGAATGTGAAGATCGAGGGAATGAGCTGTGAGCACTGTGTTGCGAGGGTCAAGAAGGCAATTGATGCAATTGATGGTGTGCTGAACTCGGACGTTTCTATAGGTTCTGCAAGTGTAGAGTATGATGATACAAAGACAGGCAGAGACCAGATTGTAAAGGCCATTGAAGGTGTTGGCTATAAGGTAGTGGGTTAGCTTCTTAGCTGCCCACCTGTCTTTCTTATTAGGTAATCTATTAAATCCCTGTGGACCCTATCCACCTCCTCATCCTTCAGGGTTCTTTCATTACTTCTGTAGATTATAGATGTGGCTACTGACTTCTTTCCTTCAGGGATATTTTTACCTTCATAGACATCAAATATGTTGACATCCTCTATAATATCTGTACTGTAAGTTTTGATAAGTGAAAATATTGTTTCTGCTTCAAGACTTTTATCTACAAGCAGTGCGATATCCCTTCTGATAGGAGGGAACTTTGGAAGTGGAGTGTATTCAATTGTCCGTTGTTTACAACTAAAGAGCAAATCCAGGTTCAACTCTGCCACACCTATATCCTCTTTTATCTCTCTCATGTCAAACTCTGCCTTTATCTGAGGAGAAAGGATACCGACAAATCCAATTTTCTTTTTGTCTACCCATATGTCAGAAGAGCGTCCTGGATGGAGAAAGGGTTCAGTAGTTCTTGCAAAGGAGAAATCTGATATATTAGAGACCTGAAAAAGCTTTTCAACAACACCCTTCAGGAGATAGAAGACATCAGGCCTGTCCTCCCATAGACGTTGCCCTGGTGTATACAGGTAAACGATTCCTATACAGCGTGTTTCATCGGGCAGTTCCATGCCTCCTTTTTGAAAGACCTTTGCTATTTCAAAGAGTTTTATGTCTCTGATTCCTTGGAAGATATTATGCAACAGGTTATCAATCAGAGAAGGTAGCAAAAAGGTTCTAAGTGCTGAGTCCTCTTTTCTCAGAGGATTTATAAGTTCTACACAGGCTCTTCTACGGTCTTTCTCTGGAATGTTTAATCTGTCAAGTACTGTCGGATTCATAAAACTATAGTTGATGGCCTCGTTAAAACCAGACAGCAGAAGTACATCTTTTAATAATTCTATTCTGTCCTTATCAGTACCTGTATCAAGATTCAAAGGTGCTTCAGGTAGACTTACGGGGATCTTTTCATAGCCATAATGTCGGGCTACCTCTTCAACGAGGTCTGTTTCATTCTCGATATCAACCCTGAAGGAGGGCACTTCTACTGTCAGTGCACTGCTAATAGTGTCTATTATTTTGAAGTCAAGAGATTGTAAAATATCTATTACTCTCTCTTCAGGAATCTTGATCCCGATCAGTTGTTCTATCCGTTTAAATCGAAGAGTGACCTTCCCGGGTATATATCTTCCAGGATAGACGTCTATTAGTTGAGACACCCTTCCGCCACACAGTTGTTTCATCAGAAGTGCAGCACGGTCCAGTGCTGTAATGAGTCCTTCTATGTCTGTGCCTCTCTCGAATCTATATGAGGCTTCTGTTTTCAATGAAAGTCTCCGGGATGTTCTTCTAATGGATATGGGATCAAAATAGGCACTTTCAAGAAAGACGTTTATTGTTTTCTCAGTAACCTCTGTCTCAAACCCTCCCATAATGCCAGCAATAGCAACGGGCCTTTCACCATCCCAGATAAGAAGGTCATTTTTACTGATTTGTCTTTCCACAGAATCAAGGGTCTTTAATATCCTACTATTGCCTGATATGTCGACACGGATTGTTTTTCCTTTTAAGGTATCCAGATCAAAGGCATGCAGGGGATGACCGAATTCCAGAAGTACATAGTTTGTGATATCAACTACATTGTTTATGGGTCTCAGCCCTGACAGTTCCAGCCTTCTTGCCATCCATTCAGGTGAGGGTCCTATCCTAACATCCCTTATTATCCTTCCAGCATATCTCCTGCAAAGGTGAGAATCAATAGAAATTTTGAACTCCTCGCTAAAGTCAGGTTGTATAGAGTGCTCAGGCAGTATTATCTCTTTACCCGTGGATGCCTTTAATTCCCTTGCAATTCCTGCAAGGTTCAGACAGTCAGGTCTGTTTGGAGTGATACCTATATCAAAGACAACCTCACCATGATCGGTCTCAATACCTTCGACTTCCAGGCCCAGCATTGTGAGTAAGTGGGCAATCTCTTCAGGTGTTTTCTCTGTTTTTATAAAGTCTGTCAGCCATGAAAAAGGTATCAGCATCTATGCATACTCCTTATGAGAATTTTTAAAACATACTATTTTACATGTTTTTCCAAATTTTTGGCTACTGGCACTGCTATCCAAAAAGATTCTATAAGGAAGGTGGAAGGCAGGGTGTAAAAGATACAGCCTCCCTCTGCCCTTGTGCACTGGAGACGTCATCTGATTTTCAAAATCCGCTCTTAGCCAATAACCTATCTTTTTTGTCATGTGATACCCTTTCTGCTGGCAGGGCTGGAGAAAACCCGAAGGTTGCCGATTTGCTCATGAGCAAATATTGGGCAGGTTGGTTGAGGCGTTTCTTGAAGCTTAATCTTGTATAGGTATTTCCGAGAGTTCTTAATTCAGGAAGGTTTCTCTTTTTATGGCTTCCACAACCCTTACGACACGTGCCATCTCCTTAACATCATGTACACGTACAATATCTGCTCCATTATATACAGACAATGCAACTGCCGCAGCTGTGCCCTCAAGCCTTTCCTGTGGAGGTGCGTTGTCAAGGGCGATGCCTATAAAGGATTTCCTTGATACACCCATCAGAATTGGTCTGTTCAGAACCCTGAACCTATCTAACTGGTTTATTATCTGGAGATTGTGTTCTGGTTTCTTTCCGAATCCGATTCCTGGGTCGATAATTATTCTTTCTTCAGATATACCGTGGGAACGGGCAATTTCAATACTTTTTCTTAAATAATCAGTGATCTCTCCAAAGAGATCATCATAATGGGGATTAATCTGCATATCCTTCGGTGTGCCTTTTATGTGCATTATAACAACTGCAGCATCATAACGGGCTATTGTCTGGGCCATCAGAGGGTCAAACCTCAATCCACTTATATCATTGACAATTGAGGCACCTGCATCTAATGCCCTCTTTGCAACCTCAGCTTTATAGGTATCTATCGAAATGGGGACCGACAGTCTTTTAACCAGTTCCTCAATCACGGGGATTGTTCTTTTCAACTCCTCTTCAAGGCTTATAGGTTCAGCACCAGGTCGTGTGGATTCACCTCCGATATCAATTATGTCAGCACCTTCATCAGCCATCTGAAGGGCATGATCAATTGCAGAAGATTTATTGTAATATAGGCCTCCATCAGAGAATGAATCAGGTGTTATATTTAGGATGCCCATTATGTAGGTTCTTTTAGAAAAGTCGAGACTATGATTCTGAAGCCTGAGTTTCAATCTCTCTTCCCTCTTCAGAATCGGGCGATGTGCCTTTTACTATTGCTTCTATCTCTTCTGCAGACAGGGTTTCCTTCCGTAGTAGTTCAGTGGCCAGTCTTTCAAGGATGTAGTAGTTATCCTGTAATAGTTCTTTGGCCTTGTTGTAAGCATCTGTTACAATCCTTTTGACCTCTTCATCAATATCCTCAGCTGTTTTTTCACTATAGTCTTTGTGTTTTGCTATCTCACGACCAAGGAAAAGGTGTTCTTCTCTCTTGCCATAGGTAAGGGGTCCCAGCTTTTCACTCATGCCCCACTCACAAACCATCTTTCTTGCCAGGTCTGTTGCCCTTTCAAGGTCATTGCCAGCTCCGGTGGTCAGGTGATTAAGGGCAATCTCCTCTGCCGCCCTTCCGCCAAGTAATACTCTCAGTGTCTTTAACAGGAAATCCTTTGAATAGGTGTATCTATCATCAAGGGGAAGCTGTTGTGTAACACCCAGTGCCCTGCCTCGTGGTATTATGCTGACCTTGTGAATAGGATCAGTACCTGGTGTCAGTTTGGCCACAAGGGTATGGCCTGCCTCATGATAGGCAGTATTTCTCTTTTCCTCGTCACTGATTATCATGCTTCTTCTTTCTACACCCATTAAGACCTTGTCTTTAGCTGCATCAAAGTCTTCCATATCCACTTTGTCCTTTGACTTCCTTGCAGCAAGTAAAGCAGCCTCATTAACAAGGTTGGCAAGGTCTGCACCAGAAAATCCAGGGGTGGATCTTGCTATTACTTCAAGGTCCACATCATTACCCAGGGGAATTGCTTTTGTATGTACCTTCAGTATCTCAAGCCTGCCTTTTACATCAGGAGAGGGAACCACGATCTGCCGGTCAAATCTGCCAGGTCTTAACAAAGCAGGGTCCAGCACATCAGGTCTGTTAGTGGCTGCAACAACAATTATGCCCTCTTTTCCCTCAAATCCGTCCATTTCAACAAGAAGCTGGTTGAGTGTCTGCTCTCTTTCATCATGTCCACCACCAAGTCCAGCGCCTCTGTGTCTTCCAACTGCGTCTATCTCATCTATGAAGATGATACAGGGTGCATTCTTCTTGGCCTGTTCAAAGAGGTCGCGTACTCTTGAGGCTCCCACTCCAACAAACATTTCCACAAATTCAGAACCGGAGATGGAGAAAAAGGGAACATCTGCCTCACCAGCTATTGCCTTGGCAAGTAGGGTCTTGCCTGTTCCAGGAGGTCCAACTAATAACACACCTTTTGGGATCTTGCCACCTAATCTGGTAACCTTCTGAGGATCCTTGAGATAATCTATGATTTCCTGAACCTCTACCTTTGCCTCCTCTATACCAGCTACATCCTTGAAGGTTATCTTCTTGGATTTGTCTGAAACGAGTTTTACTCTTGCCTTGCCAAAGGACAGTGCCCTGTTACCACCCATTTGCATCTGCCGCATGAAGATAATCCAGATGAGTGCAAAGAAGATAATAGGCCCCCAGGAAAAGAAGAAATTAACATACCAGGGTGTCTCAGCAGGAGGCTTTACGGAAATCTCAACATTCTTGGATCGCAGGTCATTGACAAAATCAGGATACTTTTCGATATAGGTCTTGAAGATAGTACCGTCTTTGAGGGTGCCTGTAACCTCATTTTCCTTGATTGTTACCTTTACAACCTGCCCTGATTCAACCTTTGTAATGAAGTCAGAGAAGTTTATCTCCTTGGCAGTCTCCTTTTGAGTGCTCATGATATCGAAGAGGAAGATCAAAAGGGCACCAATTAATAGCCAGACAAAGAGACTTCTGTAGATATTGTTCAAAAAACCTCCAAATATTTAAAGGAATCCGACTGAGATGAAATCAGCCTCTATTAAATTTTAACACAGTAGTAATTCTTTTTTCACAACCATAAATAACCAGGCACCAAGCACTAAAAACAGATTATGAGCAAAATAGCCACCACTTCTTATTCTGTCTGCCTTCTCAGTATTTCCCTGTTGTATATGGATATTACATCGCCTCTTCTGAGCATACCCACAACCTTTTTAGGATTGTTTGTTGCCACAACAGGTATTTCATCAATGTCCATTTCTGCAAAATGATGAAGTGCATCGGCAAGGTTATCCTCGGGTGTCAGGGTAAGGACATCCTCTGTAGCCAGTTCTCCAACGGTTACGATCTCTTTTATATACTCCTCATATAAAACCTTCCTGACATCCTGCAGAGAGATAATGCCCACCATCTCTCCCTTTGAATCAACTACAGGATAGTAGAATCCACCTGAACCTTCTATTACAAGGTCAATAAACTCTTTGAGATTTACCTTATCTCTCACAGTCATGAAGTCTCGTCTCATTACATCCTTGACTTTGATAGAAGACAATATGGTTGCTTCCCTGCCAGCGTGGATGTTTATTCCCTTTTGTGCAAGTTCATAGGTATCAATAGATTCGGGCATTATTCTATGGGCAACAAAGGTGCCAATTGTGGTGGCAAACATGATCGGTATTATGATCTTATAGTTTCCTGTCATCTCAAATAACAGAAACATTCCTGTTAAAGGGGCATGGGTTACAGCTGCCAGAAAGGCACCCACTCCAACCATTGCATATGCCCCAGGAGATGAAGTGTAAGAAGGAAACAAATAATGGACAAAGCCACCAAAGGCACCGCCTGCCATAGCACCGATAAACAGGGCAGGAGCAAATACACCACCTGAACCTCCAGAACCAAGGGTTAAAGATGTGGCAATGATTTTAAGGAAGATCAGGATGAACATCAAAGAAATGTCCATGGAACCAGAGAAGGCATTTTCTATAAACTCATAGCCATCACTGAGAACCTGGGGGAAAAAGATTCCAATACACCCCACCGCTGTGGCACCTACCAGAAGTCTTATATAGGGATTACTAAAGGACTCGAATTTGTATTTAATCCAGTAGAATGTCTTTATGTAGAAAACAGCCAGAGGGCCCATGAAAAGGCCAAGAAAGAGATAGAAGGGGGTTTCCATAACGCCCTGCAGGGTATATTGAGCTACATGGAATGCCGGGTTTTCACCATAGTACACCCTTGAGACAACAGTTGCCATGCCAGCTGATACAACAATGGCACCAAAAGAGGTAAGTTCGAAATTGCCAAGTAGAACGATCTCTGTGGCAAACATTACACCTGCGATGGGAGCATTAAAGGTGGCAGCTATTCCTCCTGCACAACCTGCAGCAATGAGAAGCTTCAGCCTGTTGCCCGAGACCTTGAAGGTCTGACCTACGAGAGAGCCGATACCACCTCCTATCTGTGCTATCGGTCCTTCCACACCTGCAGATCCCCCCGAACCAATGGTAAGGGCAGGTGCTATTATCTTAAGGATAATACTCTTTAATTTTATAATGTCATCCTGAAGGTTTACTTTCTGTAGAAAGGAAGGAAATCCATAGCCTCGGACCTCGGCACCAAAGCGATATGAAAGGGGAATAAGCAGTAGGGCGCCTGTAAGAGGTAGCAATGGTGTGAATATCCTGTATATACCACCTTTTTCAATTCCAAGGAGTTGATATCCTGAATGAAAGATGACTTCCTTACAGAATTCAAGAGTGGTTCTGAAAAGCATATTGGCAGCACCACTGAGTGCACCAATTAATATGGCCATTACAATAAGAGATGTGGATGTTCCTATTCTGAATGTAAATTTGAAAGATAGAAGTTTTCTAAAAAGCCTTCTCACTGCCTGGCAAGTCTCTCTTTCAGAAACTCTTTTAGTTTTTCGATAGCCCTCGCCCTGTGGCTTATTCTGTTTTTAATTTTTGAACCAAGTGCTGCAAAGCTTTTTTTATAGCCCTCTGGAACAAATATGGGGTCATAACCAAATCCTGATTCTCCAGAAGGCTTCCTGAGTAGATGTCCCCGTACCTGTCCTTCAAAGAAGTAGGGCTTGCCATCAAGCACGAGACATAGAACAGATACAAAACGTGCTGTCCTTTTCTCATCAGGTACATCCTTCAGTAGTTCGAGAAGTTTTTTAATCTTCTCTCTATCAGATGCACCTTCGCCGGCAATACGTGCAGAGAATACACCTGGAGCTCCATTGAGTGCATCTACCTCAAGACCTGAATCCTCTGCAAGAGTGGGTATCAGTGCAATCCGGTAGAAGGTCATGGCCTTTTTTAGTGCATTGTCATGATAGGTCTTGCCATCTTCTATAACATCAGGAGGTTCTTTAATTGAATCTACTCCTATGAATTCAATCTTCAGGTCACGAAAGAGAGAGTTCATCTCCTTTAGTTTTCCTTTGTTCTTAGTAGCTAAAAGTATCTTCACCTATAACCTCTTTTTGAATCCTAAAGAGTTCATTTATCCCCTTTTCAGCAAGAGAAAGGAGATTGTGAAGTATTTCTTTGGTAAAGGGTTCTCCTTCAGCAGTGCCCTGTATTTCGATAAACCGTCCATCAGCAGTCATTACTATGTTCATATCCACCTCTGCCCTGTAGTCCTCTTCATAGCAGAGATCAAGCATGGGTTCCCCGTCAACAATTCCTACACTTATCGCTGAAACCATATTTTTAATGGGATTTCGTTCCATGATGCCATTCTGGACGGCAAAACGCATGGCATCATACAATGCCACAAATCCACCTGTTATTGAAGCTGTTCTTGTGCCGCCATCCGCCTGTATAACATCACAATCAATATAGATAGTTCTTTCACCGATAAGATCGAGGTTCACTATAGATCTGAGGCTTCTGCCTATAAGTCTCTGGATTTCCTGTGTTCTACCACCTATACGGCCTGTGGTAGCTTCTCTCATGCTTCTGGTTGAGGTTGAACGGGGGAGCATTCCGTATTCAGCAGTTATCCACCCTCTGCCTGTGTCTTTAAGGAAAGGTGGCACCCTTTCTTCTATAGAGGCAGTACATATTACCCTGGTATCACCTACCTCGATCAGCACAGAACCCTCAGCGGTTTTTAGATAGTTACGTGTTATTTTTACAGCTCTCATCTCATCATTTTTTCGCCCATCCTTTCTCATCAGGCCTCCTTGATTTATAAAATGTCCATTGAAACAACCTCTCTGTAAGGGATAGAAACCTTTTCAACCTCTGTTATAACATTACCAATAAAATTCATTCCGATACGCTGAAACCTCTCAGGAGCATCTGTAACAAAGAATATCCTTTTGGGTGAAGGATTGTTATCCCTTGCCAGCCCTTTCTCAATAAGCAGGTTTCGAAGTGTTAGGGCTGTCTCCACAGCAGAATCAATAAGTGTAACCCTGTCTCCAAGGGCCTGTTGAATAGCTCTCTTCAAAAGTGGATAATGGGTACAGCCCAGTACAAGTGTATCGATATTCCTGCTCTTCATATCATTCAGGTATCTATCCACAATGGATTGTACTATTTTACCCTCTGTCCAGCCCTCTTCCACAAGGGGAACAAAAAGAGGACAAGCCTTTCCATATACAGCGATATCAGGTTCGATGCGAAGTATGGTCTTTTTATAGGAACTGCTTGATATGGTTGCCTCTGTGCCTATTACACCTATGATCCTGTTTTTCGTTGCCCTTACAGCTGCCTCAGCACCAGGCTCCAGGACTCCGATTACCGGTATTTCAATCCTTTTCTTCAGTTCTTCAAGCCCTACTGCAGAGACAGTGTTACAGGCAACAACAAGGGCCTTGATATTCTTTGTAAGGAGGAATTCAGTATTTTCAATAGCATAACGTATGACTGTTTCAGCAGAACGTATTCCATAGGGTACACGGGCAGTATCACCCAGGTAGATTATGTCTTCCTGGGGTAAAATGTTAATTACCTCTTTAACAACTGTAAGCCCACCAATACCTGAATCAAATATACCAATGGGAAAATTATTTTTCATTGATGAACACCTGTTCCCGAGAGTTCTAATAATAGTTCTTTGATCGGTCTATTGGCAAAAAGATGTCCTCCGATACTTTCTATTTCCCTGTGGTTTACAAGTATAACAACATCCTCAATTTCAAGATTACTAATCATTGTATCAGAAATACTTTTTAAAAGCATATATTCATCTGCAACATCACCAATAAAATTATCTTTTAACGAGGTGTTGAAATCCAGGTAAAGGGTTCCATCATCAGAGAGAAAGACACCGAGTATATCAGTGTCAGGTGGTATTATGCCTGTGTCTAATTCCCTTGAAACACGCAGGTATTCCTTTATTAACGTTTCTGCTTTTTTGACAGGACTCATCAGCCCGGGGACCTTTTTTTCAACAATCTCCATTCTGCTACCAACAGGATAGTAGATCTTGAAGTATGTATAGTTTTGAACAATAGCCTCTTTTGTTTCTGGTAGTATTGGTTTGGTTGCAGGCTCTTCATGATAATAAAAATAAAAGAGCCCCGCACCTATACCTATAATCAATATAAATAGTAATGTGAAAACAAGGATCCTTATTCCCATAGCTTCTCAATGGCCTCCTGTATTGTCCTGGAGATTAAATTATTGGTTTTTCTATTATAGTCAAGGAAATCAGGTCCAGGCAGTTCTATCAGTATGGCAGGGCACGGCATAGCAGATATAATGGGTATGTTGAGTTCTTCGTAAAGGACATCCTTGTTTAAAGCAGCAGTTAAAGCATCGCCAATGGCTTTAGCAAGTCTTTTGCTGTCTTCGGCAAACTCTGCTTGGGAGGTGGTAAGGAGATATGATTGTGTCGTATCTGTTTGCCTTGCTACAGCTGTATAGATATTTATACTATTAGAAGATGTTAGGTGTATAGAGATAAATATATCAGGTTTTTTCTTTCTTGCAAGCTTGATCCTTTTTAAGATTCCCATATCTTTATTAAAGGAGCGGGTAAGAACAACTTTAACTCCCTTCTTTGCTAATGCTCTTCTAAGTCTCCTTGAGATGTCAAGAACTATGTCCTTCTCACTTTTTGTGGTTGTATAAATGCCAAGGTCTTTCCCTCCATGTCCTGGATCCAAGACGATTGTTTTTTTTCTGGATATTACTTTTTTCTCCTCAGGTTCTTCTTTTTTCTCAAGGGGAGGTTGTGGCTGTACAGGAGGTGCAGTTTTGCCTTCCAGGATTGCATCAAGTACAAGCCGGGGAGGATTATCCAGCCTGAGGAGCTTTATCCATTTCAATTCCTTGATATTAAAATATATATTTTTGCCCTTGTGATTGAACTCGAAAAGTGGTGTTTCTATATCTTCAGACTCCAGCACAAAGTAGTCAGGGAAGGATATCTTTACCAGGCTGTATGAGGTGTAGACCTTGCTTTTTCGTATCAGGGTTTTATTGTTTGACTCTATCACTATTCTTATCACACCATCACTTTTGCTATACCTGATCTTTATAAACTTTGCTGGTATAGCAGAGGAGATAAAAGGTACAACCAGAAGAGATAGAGTGATGAATAAAAT
>JALUSH010000075.1 GCA_027016675.1 Thermodesulfovibrio sp. | reverse complement strand
TTCTATAAGTACTAAAGAATTTTTTACCAATGAAAAAATATTAGAACAAATAACACCTGAACTTGTTAAGAAAATCCTGTCAATTATTCTAACAGAGGTTGAATCTATGCTTGAAAAGGATGAGTCTCTTAACAAAGCAAAAGCTTTTCAGAGGAAGGAGTTAGTTGATCGTATTCAAAGAACCCTCCATTCCATATACAAGCAGAGATAATTAAAAGAATTGAAGGATAAAATAATATTATCGTAAAGTATTTACAATTTTTATTATGCAACTCCTTTGAGCAGGACATGCATTTTACTGTTTTATAAGGATTAATCTGGATTCTAAGAATTTACACTAGAAGAGACTGAGATTATGGAATGAAAGACGGGTAAGCACAACAACAGAAAACAGGAAACTTAAAAAACTTGTAAAGTTCCTCAAGGACGAGGTTAGAGCATTAGAATTAAAAACAGCATTAGATGAGGATGTCATACCTTTAAAGGAGATGGTAGAAGAATTTACCTCTACACCTGAAGGGAAAAGGGCTTGGGAGAGGGCATGGAAAGAGCAGCATGAGGAGTGGGAGGAACTTGTCAAGCAGGGGAAGATGAGTCGTATAAAGTATTACAGGCTAATTAATGGAATGGATCAGAAAACCCTTGCCAGAGCCCTTGGCACTGCACAGCCAAATATAAGCAGAATTGAGAGGGTTGGATACAATGTTCCAACCAGGACTTAAAAAAACTCACAAAAATTTTTGGGGTAAGCATGGAGGATTTAGTTGGGGATTGATACTGGAATAAGTTTTGTTAAAGTAACTCTAACCGAACTAAGTTTTAAATTAAATAAAAAGTTTAGATTGCCAAAGAAGGGCATTCCTGTTGAGATTGATGTTAAGACAAAAAACTCTTTTAGCCCTGATAAGAAAACCCTGGTCTCTACGCTATCTATAAAATTATTCTCAACAACAAAAAACCGTCCATTTTCAATGAAGGTTACAGTTGAGGGAACCTTTACAGGAGAGGATCCAGAGAAACTTAAAAGATTTTCAAAGTTTAATGCACCTGCTCATTTGTTTCCCTTTGTCCGTGAGATTATAGGCAATACAACCATGAAGGCTAATATCCTACCACTTCTTTTGCCTCCGTTCAACATTTCAGCAATGGTTGCCTTGAAGAAAAAGAAAAAATAATAAATATAATGGCAGAGCGGATTGTGACCTGAATATGCACAGCGAGTTCACTTTTTATCATTTCGATTCACGAAGGGGACATGCAGAAAAAAAGAATGAGTGCTAAGCTATGTTGATACCCTCGGCCAGGACACCACGCAGGTGTTGGAGGCTATATTAGAAGACAAAAAGAAATAGATACAAAAAATGTTTTTTTAACACTTTTGTAATCCATTAAACATTTATGTCCTGCCTGCCTTTCCTATAATGGATTGACTTTGTTCTCTTCCCTTCTCTGAAAAACATTAAAAATACGGCATTCTTATACTCTTCTGTCAGTTTAGTACCCAATACACTGCTCTGGCATGTTTCTTGTTTTTTCATTGATTCCAGAATTAACATAAACCCAAATCCAGCGATAAAGTTATAGTAGTGGTATGGTATAGTCTGAACGGATTTGAATTTTGCATAAGATTTGCCAGGAGGGCAAATCGCAAAATTCCCTCGGAGACGTGCATGGATGCACGTCGAGAATGATGTGTAAGACTCTACCATACCACTGCTTTCAGATATCCATTGTTATTCTTACAGCTGGATTTGGGATTATGAAAAAACATTATATAAGGAGGAGTAGATGAGAGTAAAAGACCACATTGAACTCTTTAAGGAACCTGAGTATCTGGAACAGTTTGAGAGAAAGCGTGAATTTGAAAAGCCCTGTGGAGAGGATGAGATAAAGAAGACCCTTGAATGGACAAAGACTGAGGAGTACAAGGAAAAGAATTTTGCGCGGCAGGCACTGGTGGTTAATCCTGCAAAGGCCTGTCAGCCTCTTGGTGCGGTGCTCTGTGCCCTTGGGTTTGAAAAGACCCTGCCCTTTGTGCAGGGCTCACAGGGCTGCGTGGCATACTTCAGGAGCCACCTGAGCAGACACTTTAAAGAGCCTGTACCTGCTGTTTCCTCTTCAATGACAGAGGATGCCGCTGTCTTTGGAGGTTTAAACAATATGCTCGAGGGGCTTGAAAATGCCTATGCCATATACAGGCCTGAGATGCTTGCTGTATCAACCACCTGCATGGCAGAGGTGATCGGAGACGACCTCGGTGCCTTTATAAAACAGGCAAAAGACAAGGGAAGAATTCCCAGGGAGCTTCCAGTACCTTTTGCCCATACACCCAGTTTTGTTGGTTCACATATTACAGGCTATGACAACATGATGAAGGGAATCCTTGCCTACCTGACGGGCAGAAAGGCTGCGCCCAATGGGAAGATAAACATAATCCCGGGGTTTGATACCTATACAGGAAATATAAGGGAGATAAAGAGACTCCTTGATCTCATGGGTGTTGAGTATACAGTGCTTGCTGATATCTCTGATGTGCTGGACTCCCCAAATGTTGGTGAATATGTGATGTATCCGGGTGGAACAGCCCTTGAGGATGTGGCAGATGCGATCAATGCTACTGCCACGATCTCCCTGCAGAGATACTCTGTCCAGAAGACAGGGGAGTTTATCAGAGATGTCTGGGGCCATGAGTTCATTGAAGGACCCATGCCCATCGGCGTGGTGAATACGGATAGATTTCTTGAGGAGGTAAGCAGGCTTACCGGCAGAGCCGTCAATGAAGAGCTTGAGGCGGAAAGAGGCAGGGCAGTGGATGCCATGGTGGACTCCCACCCCTATGTGCATGGCAAGAGGTTTGCCCTTGTAGGTGACCCTGACCTTCTACTTGGGTTAATCAAGTTTCTTATGGAGATGGGTGGAGAGCCTGTTCATATTGTCTGCACTAATGGTGATAAGAGATTTGAAGAGGAGGCCAATGTATTACTGAGTAGTAGCCATTACGGAAGGAATGGAAAGGTCTATGCAGGTAGGGACATGTGGCACCTGAGATCCCTCATGTTTACAGAGCCAGTGGATTTGCTTATTGGGAACTCCTATGCAAAGTTTCTCTGGAGAGATACAGGAACCCCACTTATCAGGATTGGTTTTCCCATATTTGACAGGCACCATCTGCACAGATATCCCATAGCCGGTTATCAGGGCGTGATAAATCTTGTGAACTGGATTGTCAACACCGTGCTTGATGAGATGGACAGGGCATCCATGAATACACAGAGTTTTGATGTAATCAGATAGTTCCTTTGATAGACTGCAGGGGCAACTTTAAAAGTGCCCCTATATAAGTTTTCAGTTTACTGGAATTGACCTTTTCTCCGTACAATATCTCTATAAATCTGTGGTCTTCTGTTGGGATAAATACTCTCTATCCTTCTCCACTTCGTAATCTCCTTAAGATCTATGGTAACGGTCTGGATCCTGGTTCTGCTCCCCATGTCGGCTATTATTTCGCCTCGCGGGTCAATCACCATGCTGTGCCCTGAAAAAATCCTGTCAGGTCTGTTTACATAAACTATAAAAAACTGGTTAAAGACCGCTGCACCCTGAAGACGACGACGGATATACGCATGTCTGAATTTTTCAGGTGTGGCAGATATGTTTACCACAATCTCTGCGTCTTTAAGAGCAAGAACTCTCCAGACCTCTGAGAATGCACCATCAAAACAGATACAGATTCCGAGCTTCCCTGCTGGTGTATCAATTACATCCAGTCTTTTCCCTGGCATAAAATTCTCTGTCCAGTGGATGTGGGTTTTGTCATAGTGAAATATGGTTTTTCTGTCAACATATGTGGCTGTATTATAGAAGGCCCCTGGTTTCCCTCTCAATTCTCCGAATATTACTTTTGCACCAGTTTCTTTAATGAAATGATAAAGATCGTCAGACTGCTTTGCCATATTTCTGTAAAAGAGCCTCATCTCTCTGTATAAAAGCCCCTCGGGTCTTTCCAGAGAAGGATGTCCATGGAGTATAAGTTCGGGAAAGACTATGAGGTCTGAGTTTTTATGCTCTCGGATTATCTTTTTTATATGTTTGATGTGCCTTGATGGATCACGGTAGCGACCTATCTGGGCAAGGGTTATTCTTTTTTTCAACGACACGGGATCTCCTGCTTCAGATAGGAAGGGATGTATTTCCGCTTTATTTCTTCCTCCATAGCCTGAAGGTATGAACGTGCTATGTCATCACCATATTCTTCATCACCGTAGCGATAGAGGCTTCCCTTGTCACGATCTATATTCTCCATTACAAATATCTCGTTTACCTCGCTTACCTTTTTCTTTGCCAGTCTCTTGATTATCCCGTGTATGCCCGAACCTGATTGAGCAGGGTCTTTCTTTCTGAATGCAATTGAAGGCGGCACACCAAGCTCAACCGCAGCCTGACGGTGAACCCTCTTTCTGATATTGTCTTCAGGCCCGTCTATTTTTAGATTTGGTGCTATGCGCATGGCCGTGATTATTACATCTCTGTCAAGATAAGGGGCTCTTAACTCTATTGAATGAGACATGGTCAACTTGTCCTCTCTTTCAAGGGTATCCGTATAAAGATAGTTCAGGTCTTCCCAGAGTTTTTCATGTAATATAAGGTAACCCTTTTCCCTCACCACATCATTATACCACGGATAGCCTGCAAACAATTCGTCAGCTGCCTGACCTGTAAACATAACCCTTATGTTGTCTTGAGAGGCAAGCTGTGCTGCAAGATACATGGGAATTGCCACCTCTACCTGCAACAGACCACACTCTTCAACATTTCTTATCACCTCTGGAAGAATGCCCTCCACGGTCCTGTCGTCAATAATGGTTGTC
>JALUSH010000074.1 GCA_027016675.1 Thermodesulfovibrio sp. | reverse complement strand
GGTCGAGGGCTGACATCAGCGATAGTATCCAGGGAGGTACCAGGTGATTGTCATCCACTTGGAGGGGAGAACAAGTTAGTAATAGCGCCTGGACTATTAAGTGGTTCATATGGAGCGATGACAGGGAGGATATCAGTAGGATGCAAGAGTCCACTGACAGGAGGGATAAAGGAGGCGAATGCAGGGGGGCAACCAGCGCAGGTACTTGCACGGTTGGGGTATGCAGCGATAGTGCTTGAGGGCAAGCCAAAGGATGATACACTGTATAAGGTTTATATCAACAAAGATGGTGTTAAGGTAGAGGCGGACAACAGTCTAAAGATGTTGCCCAATTATGATCTGATAGAGAAGATGAAGGGGGAGTATGGGGACAAGATAGCCTGCATATCCATAGGGCCAGCAGGAGAGATGAAGATGGCAGCGGCCTCTGTGGCATGCACGGACATGGAGCTAAGGCCCACGAGGCATGCTGGCAGGGGAGGAGTAGGGGCAGTGATGGGCTCCAAGGGTGTAAAGGTAATAATACTTGATGACACTGGGATGCCTATGCGGCAGGCGAAGGATGCTGAGAAGTTCAAGGAAGCGAACAAGAGGTTTGTACAGGGGCTTCAGCAGCATGCAGTCACTGGGCAGGCGCTTCCGGCATATGGTACGAATGTACTGACGAACATAATCAACGAGGTAGGGGGTTATCCCACATATAATTTCAAGGAAGGGCAGTTCAAGGGTGCAGGGAACATAAGTGGAGAGAGGGAGGCAGAGCTTGAGAAGGAGCGAGGGGGAAATCCCACGCATGGATGTCATCGTGGATGTGTGATAAAGTGTTCTGGTATATATCATGACAAAGATGGTCATTATCTTACGAAGCAGCCTGAGTATGAGACTGTGTGGGCGCATGGTGGCAACTGTGGGATAGATGACATGGATGCGATAGCCAGGCTTGACTTTCTTGATGACAACTATGGTTTGGACACGATAGAGATGGGAGCCACGATAGCGGTAGCGATGGAGGCAGGGCTTGCGGAGTTTGGGGATGCAGAGGCAGCGATAAGGCTGGTAGAGGAAGTAGGCAAGGGGACGCATCTTGGGAGGATACTTGGCAATGGAGCGGAGTTTACAGCGAGGGCATTTGGAGTAGAGAGGGCGCCTGTGGTAAAGGGGCAGGCCTTACCTGCGTATGATCCGAGGGCAGTACAGGGGATAGGAGTGACGTATGCCACGAGTCCCATGGGAGCGGACCATACGGCGGGGTATGCAGTTGCACAGAACGTATTGAAGGTAGGAGGAGATATAGATCCATTAAAGCCTGAGGGACAGGTAGAGCTATCCAGGAACTTACAGATAGCGACAGCTGCGATAGACTCCACAGGTATGTGTTTATTCATAGCCTTTGCGATACTGGATCAACCTGAGACATTTCAGGCATTGATGGATATGCTGGGAGCGTTTATGGGCAAGGAGATGACGGCTGATGATTTTATGGAGTTAGGCAAGAGGATACTGAAGATGGAGAGGGATTTCAATGCACGAGCAGGGTTTACATCTAAGGATGACAGGTTGCCGAAGTTTTTCAGGACAGAGCCATTACCGCCGCATAATATAACATTTCAGGTCAAGGATGAAGACCTGGATAAGGTGTTTAATTGGTAGAATGTATACAATGGGAAGGCATTTGAGCCTTCCCATTGCCTTTATGACAGAAAATAAAAGACCTCTTAATAG
Source organism: Thermodesulfovibrio sp. (assembly GCA_027016675.1). Lineage (GTDB taxonomy): Bacteria > Nitrospirota > Thermodesulfovibrionia > Thermodesulfovibrionales > JdFR-85 > JAADHP01. The sequence continues at coordinate 3,154 of JALUSH010000074.1, read as the reverse complement.
GAATAAAAGGTGGTTTTACACCTCTATGAGATCATGCAGGATGGCTTCAGAATTTATTTGTTTCCACCAGCAATCGGTGGAAACAGGGCAAGCACATCTCCGTCTTTCAATGTATAATCTGGTCTTACATGTACACTGTTTACTATCCGAAGAAGTGGTATTTCTTTAGGAATCTTGAACAGATTAATCACATCAGCAACAGTTGTACCCTCAGGCAGTTCTATTTCCTGCTCCTCTGAGCCATACTGCTTCAGGGTGGCAAAGAGTTTTACCTTTACCTTCATAATTTTATTATAACATCAAAAATAGGTTAAAATAATAGATATGTCTGAAGAGAAAAAAATAGATGCTTCCCTTCCTTTGAAGCTCTTTGTTGAGGTAACCACTCGGTGTAACCTCCGTTGTAGCATGTGCGTGAAACAGACCGCAAACGGTGAGATTATCGAAGGAGACATGTCAGAAGAAATCTTTATGAGGCTGAGGCCAGCATTTAAAAATCTGAAAGCCCTGGTTCTCAATGGGATAGGGGAGCCGCTTTTGTTTACAGATCTTGAGCGATTCATAGAGATTGCCAGAGAAGACCTGTCTGAGGATGGCTGGATTGGATTCCAGACAAACGGAATGCTCATGAGTGAAAGACGTGCTTACGCCCTCCTGGAGGCAGGGGTTGATCGAATCTGTGTATCCATAGATTCCACATCAGGCGAACTTTTTAAAGAGATTAGAAAGGGTGGAGAGGTAATGGAGGTTGAAAGGGCCTTCAGAAACCTTAATAAGGCATCAAAGGCCCTCAAAAGGGATGCCTTCAGGCTTGGAATGGAGTTTGTGCTCATGAAGGACAATATTCATGAACTTCCTACTACGATTAAATGGGCACATGAAAGGGGGGTGTCATTTGTTATTGTTACCCAGGTTTTACCCTATGACAGTTCCGTTGTCTCACAGGCAGTTTATGACACCAATACCCATGGAGCCATTGAGATATACAAAAAGTACAGCCTGAAGGCATGGGCAGCAGGTATAAGGCTTTCTGATTTCAACAGGGTTTATATGAAGTTTCAAAAGAATGAATATGAAAAAAAGGTCTGTGAGATAGTTGAGGAGATGAAGAAGGAGGCTGCATCAGAAGGTATTGTTTTACACATTGAAAACCTCTTCTCAAGGGATGAGGACTGGTATAAAAGGGCAGAGGAGATCTTAAGGGAGGCAGAGGAGATAGCAGGGCAGAGAGGGATGGAGATAGTGCTGCCTGAACTTGCGCCAAGAAATACAAGAAGGTGTGAGTTTGTTGAGACAGACAGTATGTTTGTGTCCTGGGATGGAAGGGTACATCCCTGTTACTTCCTCTGGCATCAGTATAACTGTTATATCGGTGGAATAGAGAAGGTGGTAAAACCCTGGGTGTTTGGTGACCTTAAGGAGTCTTCTGTCTCAGAAATATGGAATTCAGAGCTGTTTAAACAGTTCCGACAGAATGTGAGAAGATACGAGTTCCCCTTCTGTTTTGACTGTGGATTTGCACTCTGCAATTATATGCAGGATGGAGATTTTGAACAGGACTGCTATACCCTTAAGGTGCCCTGTGGTGCCTGTCTCTGGTGTACAGGGCTATTTCACTGTCTGCAATAGGTTATAATAATACATGAAGAAAGAAGACCTGAGGATAGTGATTGGTGCTGACCACGGTGGATATCATCTGAAAAATGCCCTTCTTGATTATATGCTCAGAATGGGATATGAGGTTGTAGATGTGGGTGCATTTAATGACGAACCATCTGATTATCCTGATTTTGCCCGTATGGTGGCAGAGAAGATACTGAATGGTGAGGCTCTCAGGGGTGTGCTCATATGTGGTAGTGGGGTAGGGGCATCCATTGCAGCAAATAAGTTCAGGAACATCAGGGCATCAGTCTGCCATGATACATATTCAGCAAGACAGGGTGTGGAGGATGATAATATGAATGTATTGTGCCTTGGTGCCAGGGTTGTGGGAGAGGCACTTGCAAAAGACATACTGAAGGCCTTTTTATGTGCAGAGTTTAAAAACAGAGAGCGTTATAACAGAAGACTTCAAAAGATAAAGGAGATAGAGGATGAAACAGGACAGTCTAATACATAATTATATTGTTCAGACCCTTAAAGACAGGCTTTCGAAGGAGTACAAGGAGATAAAGGATAATATAGAAGAAAAAAGGCATGAAATAAATGGTGTCTTTCCTGATCTTATACTTGGGAATCATGGGCTGGTTCTTGCTGCCTGTGAGGTTGAAACCGAGGAAAGCATTACCTCTGAGAAGGCAGATGATTGGAAAAAAGTTATCGAGTCAGGCACAAGACTCTTCCTGATGGTTCCTGCAACTAAAACCAAGGATGTCACATCCCTATTATGGGAAAAGGGAATTGCAGACAAGGCATCACTGGGGACTTATGAGATCAGGATCAGGATGCCATGAAGAGACCCATTTGTGTTTTTGTCTTTATAATTATTCTTGTATCCCTATCCAGATCAACGCCTACACTGATTGTCATAGATGATTTTGAGAAGGGGCTGTCAGAAGGATGGAAAGAAAAGAGATTTGAAGGTAAAACCATCTACAGTATTGTAAATGAAGGAGATAATCATGTTTTAAAAGCCGAAAGTAGTGGATCTGCTTCAGGTCTGATTTATGAATACGAATACGATTTAAAAGAATACCCCATTCTTTCATGGAGATGGAAGATAGAAGGGATTTTAAAAAAAGGCGATGCTACAAAAAAGGAAGGTGATGATTACCCTGCAAGGGTTTATGTGATCTTTCCACACTGGTTCCCACCAATGACGAAAAGCATAAACTATATCTGGGCAAATAAACTACCTCAAGGAACAATTATCCCTAATACTTACTATTCAAAGGCAGTTATGGTGGCTGTTGAAAGTGGTGATGATAAGGCAGGCAGGTGGGTGATTGAGGAGAGAAATGTATATGAGGATTTCAAGAGAATATTTAAAGATGAACCACCAGAGGCAGGTGGTATTGCCATTATGACTGACACTGACCAGACAGGTGAAAGGGCGGTTGCCTACTACGACGATATAATTATTAAGAAGTAGACAATTAGACGGAAAATTAGTGAAGAAAACATAACAAAACAGGAACGGAACCTGTCCTAAAAC
>JALUSH010000073.1 GCA_027016675.1 Thermodesulfovibrio sp. | reverse complement strand
AAAAAATCAGGAGGTATAAATGGAAAGGGTAGTTGATCTTAGAGGGCTTGTATGTCCCATGCCGGTTATTAAGACAAAAAAGGCTTTATCAGAGATCTCTGATGGAGAGGTCTTGAAGGTATTAACAACTGATCCTGGTTCGAAGTCTGATATACCTGCACTGGTAAAGAGGATTGGATTTAAAATAGCAGAGATAAAAGAGGACAACGGATCGTATATATTCCTTATAACACGATAGCTAATCCAACCAGTTGTCTTTAATAGAGCTGTAATCAATTCCCTTGCCAATAATGACAATACGGTTTCTGGAAATCCGTGAGGGGAAGTATTCTATATTTATCCTTTTTGCAGCAAAATCAAACCTGTAGGGGCCTGAATCGGTCTGGACAAGGCCCTTTGCCCTGACTATATTTCCAAGAGTTCCAGAAAGCATTTCATGAAATAGTTTTTTCAGAGACTCATAGGGATAATCTTCTGGCAGATTCAATGTAATGGTTTCAAGATGCAGATGTGAGTTTTTGATCTCTATCTTGCTCCCGTGGGTCCTATTCTCAATAGGTTCATTTATCCTGCAATGCACTGTCTCTAATATCAGGGCAGAAGGATTCAGCTTGGCTACAATATCTTTGCTTTTTTCTATAGATTCAGATTCTGAAATATCAGTTTTATTTATAAGTATGACATCGGCATTGTTTATCTGATCCTCAAAAAAGGCACCATACATCTGGGAGTCATAGATATCAGGAAATTCCGTTGGGTCTATGATACAGATAACAGTATATTTATTTATATTAAGTTCCTGAAGGGCTGATATTACCCCTGAGGGTGATGCTATGCCACTGGGTTCAATCATCAGATGTGCAGGTTGAATTTCTTCGCAGATCCTTTTTAATGTAGTTATAAGATCAAAGCGTAAAGTGCAACATACACATCCACTGGGAAGTTCAATGGTATCTGAATTTGTCTGAGATATTATCTCTCCATCAATGCCAGCCTTTCCAAAATCATTAACGAGTACAACGGTTTTTTCATTGTTGTTTTTCAGATAATTCTGTATAAAGGTTGTTTTTCCTGCACCGAGCATACCTGTGACAATAGTTGTCTTCATATTATGTACCTATGCAAATTTCATGCTAAAAAGACAGCTTCTTTTTAGTGAGTCATCTATAGATCGCTCAGGTATTAATATTGCATAAGTAAATCTTAAGCCTAAATTTAGCGATAAAGTTCATAGCAGTAGTATGGTAGAGTCTTACACCTCATTCTCCAGCGGACATCCATGTCCGCTTCCGAGGGAATTTTGCGATTTGCCCTCACGGCAAATCTTATGCAAAATTCAAAACCGTTCAGACTCAACCATACCACTGCTTTCAGTTATTCACTGTTATTCTTACAGCTGGATTTGGGCTTAAGTAAAATTTTATATATAGTTAGAACAAGGGAGGTTATTTTATGGAGCAGAGATATGATACTGAAAAGCTGCGGGAGATTGTTTCAAAAAGGATAGCTCTTTTCAAACGAAAGCCTGAGGCTGCGCAGTACAGACCCAGAGTGTCATCACGTCATGTTTACGGACTATATACAGAGACAAAGGTAAGGAATCATATCGTAAGTGCTGACTATCCTGAACCTGCAGGTGGTACTGACAGGGCACCAAATCCTATTGAACTACTTCTCTGTGCCCTTGCAGCATGCATTGAAGGTGCATTGTACGAGTTTGCCGTACATGAAGGTATAACAATAGAATCCCTTTCCATTGATATCGAGGGTTCACTTGACCTCAGAGGGCTTTTCATGGTTGATGATACCGTGTCACCAGGATTTTCAGATATAAAGTATACTCTAAGGATTGAATCACCTGATGATAAAGAAAGGGTCAGGGCCCTTGCTGAGAAGGTGATAGCCCATTGTCCTGTTGTAGATAGTCTTATAAGGCCTGTAAGTATTTCAGGTGAAATAAATATAACACCAGGAGATAATGATGAAGATAATTGATATCTTAAATAAGAAAGAAAAAGGTATTTCCTTTGAATTCTTTCCACCAAAAAGTGAAGATGCCATGATGCAGTTACTTAGAGTTGCCGATGACCTCAGTAAATACAATCCCCTCTATGTTTCTGTAACATATGGTGCTGGTGGTACAACACAGGATAGAACAAAGGATACTCTGTTTATGCTCAAAAGTAAGACAGATTTCACCCTTATGTCCCATCTTACATGCATTGGTGCCACGAGGGAATCCATGGATGAGCTTCTCAATGATTATAAGAGTCAGGGTATAGATAATATACTTGCGCTCAGGGGTGACCCACCAAAGGATGTGAAGGATTTTGATCCCTCCAAGGGTGAGTTTAAATATGCAAGGGATCTCGTGAGATTCATAAAGAGGTATGACTACTTTGGGATTGCTGTGGCAGTTTATCCTGAAGGGCATCAGGAATCACCATCCCTTGAGGAGGATCTGGAATATACAAAGATGAAGATCGACGAAGGTGCAGACTTTGCAATTACCCAGATGTTTTTCGACAACAGGTATTATTATGATTTCCTTGAAAGGGCACAAAAGAAAGGTATTTCTATCCCCATATTACCAGGGATTATGCCCATAACAGACATTGCAAAGATAAAGAGATTTGCCCAGTTCTGCAATACCACAATTCCACAGAATATAGAGAAGAACCTTATGAAGCTTCAGGACAGTCCTGATGATATGAAGAAGGCAGGACTGCAATACTGCGTGGAACAATGTGAAGATTTGATAAGTAATGGTGTTAGGTATCTACATTTCTACACATTAAATAAATCGGATAATGTAGTCCCTGTATTAGAGGAGATAAAAGGGCTGATTCTTTGATGGGGAATATTTCCACAAAACAATGGGGAATATTTCCACATATCTGGACTACAGAATTAATCGTTTTAATGGATACGTATATTTCCAATCCAAGGTTTGACGTTAGTTTAATGCAATAGCAGATTCTTAAATGTGATTATCTTTATTTTGGCATTATTATTGCTTTAGTTAAAACAACCATGACAAGAATACTACTTTGCAGTCACGATCAGATTCTAACAAAAGGTCTTTATCCAGTACTCAGAGACGGGGGATACGATGTTGAAATTACAGAACACCCTGCTGAGGCAATAAGAAAAATCCTGGAAAGACATTATGCAGTAGCAGTGCTGGATTCAAAGGACATCGGGCTAAATGCAAGGGATGCCTCTGTAATCATCAGAAAGATCGACCCTTCCATCCATATAATCCTGATAAGTGATGAGGAGTTCTACTCAAATGGAATAGAAAGCATCAGACGGCCTGTGTCTCTTGATAATATGAAAGAAACTCTGGAATCCATCTTAGGCGAGTACAAGAGAAAATACAAAAAAGGAGGCATTTATGACACCGAAAGAGACCGTATTAAAAGCCTTTGAAGGGGGCAAGCCAGAAAGGGTTCCGGTAACCCTCTTTGGCGGAGGTATGTGGAGTATTCACAACTGGGGAACAAGCTTCCAGGAACTTGCAAATGATGCTGACAAGATGACCAGGATGCTTGTAGAGATGAGCGAGAAACTCCAATGTGATATAGTTTATGCCGGTTCAGGATACAATAATTTCCACGCTTCTGCATTGGGGGGCAGGATAAAGTTTCGTGAGATAGGTGCGCCTGACCTTGAAGAGCCATTAATCAGTTCTGAAGAGGATCTCGAAAAACTCAATATTGGAGATATTGATAATGATGAAACAATCAATACTGTAAAAGAAGCACTGAGAAAAACAAAGTCAGAGATAGGCGATACCTATGTGGTTACCATGACTGCCTGGGGGCCCTTTACCCTTGCTGCAAGGCTGGTTGGTGAAGAGGCAATGATGAAGGCCACTTTTAAAAAACCTGCCTTTGTGGAAAAGGTTGTGGACTTTGCCACAGATCTGCTTATCCATCTATATGAGCCCCTTGTAGATGAAGGCACACTGGAGGTTATCAGTCTTGCTGACCCCACTGCCTCTGGTGATCTTATATCAAAAAGACAGTTCAAACAGTTTGCAGTTCCAGGACTTAAGAAATTCACTGACTGGGCCAGGTCAAAAAGAGCTTACACACTTCTGCATATATGTGGAAATACAACAGACAGGCTCGAACTCTTTCCTGAAACAGGTGCAAGCTGTATAAGTCTTGACCACAAGACAGATATTTCAAAGGCAAAGGAGACACTGTATGGAAAGATGTGTTTTGCAGGGAATGTTGATCCTGTTGCAGTTATGCTCCAGGGAACAGTACAGGATGTTGAAGATACATGTAAGAGTATTATAGAGACTGCAGGCACTGATGGTGCCTTTGTCTTGATGCCTGGCTGTGACATTCCGCCGAATGTACCCTATGAGAATATCCAGAAGTTTATTGAAGTGGCAAGGAACTGGAAGCTGTAGGACAGTTATTCAAACCCTTAATTTTAACAAAGGGAGGTGATAGTTGGGGATAAAAATAAAAACTTTTACCCTTAACAGGGGGAGGTAGAAATGGGCATACTTGACAGTTTTAAGAAGTTTCTGGCCATGAGGCCGGAGAGCAAAGAAAGGGAGGTTAGCATGTCAGAAGAGAAGAAAATGACACCAGAAGAGGCAAACAAGTACATGGAAGAAAAGATGCTCTTTACACCAAGAATGTTCAAGATTATCAACCAGCTCAATCCCGAGGCAGGCAAGACCTTTGCAGACTTTTATAACTCCTTCTGGCAGGATGGTGCCTTATCAAGGAAGGTGAAGGAACTTATATTCATGGCTGGTGGTGTTGCCTATATGTCACCAAGGTGTATTGTTCATGTCCTGCCAGCAGTGAAGGCAGGGGCAACTGTAGAAGAGGTATTCGAGGCTGCTGCCATAGGTTGTCTCCTTGCT
>JALUSH010000072.1 GCA_027016675.1 Thermodesulfovibrio sp. | reverse complement strand
GCAGGAAGTAGTCTTGGCACTGGAGGGAGCAGGTTTTCCCTCTGTTACAAAGATGCCTGTATTCGGAAGGGGCAAGCAGAAGGGGCTTCAGGTGGGTCCTGTGCATTACGATGAACTGCCAAAGACCCTTTTGATGATCGTGGTGGATGATGAGGATGAGTCCAAAGTGGTAAAACTGATCCAGGAAAAGGCGAGAACCGGCTTTATTGGCGACGGTAAGATCTTTGTCAGTCCTGTAGAAGGTGCCTATACCGTTAGGACAGGGGAGGCAGGTCTATGAAGGAGATCACTGCAATCATAAGAAGGGATAAGGTTCCCGAGACAAAAAGAGTGCTTGAAGAGCTTGGCTATCCATCATTGACGATCCAGAGTGTGGATGGAAGGGGCAAGCAGAAGGGTGATATGTGTGCAGAGATGGACTCGGAGATGCCCGAGAGCTTCTGCACAGCAGCCAAGCTGAAACCCACCCCCTCCACCTATGCCCTTGAGCATACCCTGCCCAAGGCTGCGCTTTATGTGCCGAAGAAGCTGCTCACTATTGTGGTACCCGATGATGTTGTGACAAAGCTGGTAAAGGCGATAATAAAGGTTAACCAGACAGGTAAATATGGAGACGGAAAGATATTCGTATCACCCATAGTTGGTGCGGTAAGGATAAGAACGGATGAGCGTGATGGCGAGGCAATAGCATAATTGTTTAGGAGGAGATCATTATGAGTAGTACCACAAGCTATACGAGGGGTGGAAGTCCCTGGATGCCCAGGTTCCTGGAATCCATAGATTCTGAAAGATGCATAGGTTGTGGACGCTGCTACAAGGTATGTGGCAGGGATGTCCTGGAACTGATTGACAAACCCTTTGAGGGTGAGGATGAGTATGGTGATGATATGGGAAACAAGGTGATGTCTGTTGCAAATCCTGATGACTGTATCGGCTGTGGGGCATGCTCAAGGGTCTGCACCAGGAGATGCCATGTACATGTGGAGATGTAAAAGAGTTTGTAAGTTTTCCTCTACATCTGGATTTGGGTATGTAAAGGAAATGAAGAGGTAGCGAAATTTTAAAAGAAGAAAGAGGTATATTATAATGACACTGCATAGGAGACAGAAAAGGGACATAACTGACAGTCATCCCTGTTTTTCAGAGGAGGCACATCGCAACTTCGGCAGGATTCATCTTCCTGTTGCACCACAGTGTAATATACAGTGCAGGTATTGTGTGAGAAAATACGATTGTGCAAATGAATCAAGGCCGGGTATAACAAGCAGGGTATTGAATCCCTCTGAGGCGGTAGATAGGGTTTCGGCAATGATCAGAAGGAATGAAAAACTGAGTGTTGTAGGTATTGCCGGACCAGGAGACCCTCTTGCAAATGAGCAGACCTACGAGGTTTTACGGGCAATACACAGGAAGTTCCCGGAGATTATACTTTGTGTATCAACTAATGGCCTTTTGCTTCCTGAGAGGCTAAACGAGCTACTGAATGCCGGTGTAAAGAGCATTACCATTACCATCAATGCGGTTCTGCCAGAAGTGGCTGAGAAGATCTATTCCTGGGCCTATTACAAAGGCAGGCTTTACAAAGGAAAAGAGGCTGCCTTCTGGATTACTAATAACCAGTGGCTTGGCCTGAAGATGGCCATCAGGGAAGGCCTGGTTGTAAAGATCAACAGTGTTTTTATTCCCGGTATTAATGATGTTGAAATTCCCATGATTGCATGGCTTGCAGGAAAAAGAGGCGTGGTGCTTCATAATATCATTCCACTTATTCCACAGGGTGAGTTCAAAAATCTGAAGAGACCAACTCATGAAATGCTGAACATGAAACGAAAGGAATGTGAGGTTTATGTGGCTCAGATGACACATTGCCGCCAGTGCAGGGCAGATGCATGTGGTACTCTTGATAGGGAGCTGGATATGGAACTGGAGACCCTGATGGCTCGTATAGGTGAAGAATACTGTGAAATGGTGGTGTAGAAAGAGTTATGGAAATATTAACAGAAAAGGAAAGAGAAAGATATAAACGGCAATTGATGTTGCAGGGCTTTGGCCTGAAAGAGCAGGAGAGAGTAAAACTTTCTACCGCCCTTGTTGCAGGCATTGGAGGACTTGGTGGAACTGCAGCCCTCTATCTTGCTGTGGCAGGCATAGGAAGGCTGATACTTGTTCATTCAGGTACATTGACCCTTTCGAACATGAACCGTCAGATACTGATGCGTCAGAGCTGGATTGGACGGAGCAGAATAGTACAGGCCAAGAGAACTATCGAGGAGATCAACCCCCATGTGATGGTGGAGATTTTTGATGAGAGACTGACCGACGAGAATATCCATAGCTTTCTTAACGGGGTGGACATTGCTCTTTCTGCCAGACCAAACTTTTCAGAAAGGAGGGTTTTAAACAGAGGCTGTATCGAATACAACATCCCAATGGTAGAGGCAGCGATGAACGGAATGGAAGGATATATCTTTAATGTCATTCCTTGGAAAGGCCCGTGTCTTGACTGTCTTTTTCCGGAGGATAACCCTGAATGGGAGGAACTGGGCTTCCCTGTACTTGGTGCGGTTTCAGGAACACTTGGCTGTCTTATGGCAACCGAGGCCATAAAGCTCCTTGCTGGTTATGGCCACCCTCTTTTCAAAGAGATGCTCATCTTTAATCTCTTTGATATGGATTTCAGGAAGGTAAAAATAGATAAAGACCCTGATTGTAAGGTTTGTAGAGGCCAGCAATGAATTACAAAAAATACAGACCTGTTGCATCTTTGAAAATGCCAGGACGTAATTGGCCTGACAATAGAATCACTACTGCTCCTGTCTGGTGTAGTGTTGATCTGCGGGAGATCAATCAGGCCTCTCCTGTACCAATGCCCCAGGAGAAGAGAATTGAATTCTTCAGGTTGCTCTGCAGCATTGGATTCAAGGAGATTGAGGTGGCCTTTCCCGCAGCATCAGAGGGAGAGTATGAGTTCCTTAGATCCCTAATAGAAGAGAGACACATCCCCGAGGATGTAACAATACAGGTGATAACCCAGACAAGAAGGGAACTGATAGAAAAGACCATAGAATCCCTGAGGGGTGTAAAGAGGGCGATTATAAACTTCTACCTGCCCACCTCGGAAGTGCAGCGGCAACTGGTCTTCAGAAAGACCAGGGAGGAGATGATTGAGATTGCAAAAAGAGGTGCCTCGTTCCTAAAAAGAGAGGCAAGTAGGTTGGATGGCAGTCAGATAAGGTTCCTTTTTGCACCAGAGAGCTTTTCCCTGACAGAGCCTGAGTTTGCTGTGCAGATCTGTGAAGAGGTAATGGCTGTTCTGGAGCCAGATCACAACAAGAAGATAATCCTGAATCTGCCTTCGTCTCTGGAAGTATCCACACCTAATATATTTGCTGACAGGGTCGAGTGGTTTATAAAAAACCTTAAAAACAGAGATACTGCAATAATCAGCATACACACTCATAATGATAGAGGCACTGCCGTAGCTTCAACAGAACTTGCCCTTCTTGCAGGTGCAGAGAGAGTAGAAGGAACCCTTTTTGGCTTTGGTGAACGTGCTGGTAATGCCGATATTTTGATTCTTGCTCTTAATCTGTTCTCTGAAGGTATTGATCCATGTCTTGATCTCTCTGATATCAGGACAATCAGGGCTACTGTTGAGGAATGTACAGGATACAGAGTACATGAAAGACATCCCTATGCCGGTGATCTTGTTTTCAAGACCTTTGCAGGCTCTCACCAGGATGCCATCAAAAAGGCTCTGATAACACCAGAGAGGAGCCCCTACTGGAATATCCCATATCTTATAATCGACCCTTCTGATATTGGTCGTCAAGATGAAGAGATAATAGGCATCAACAGCCAGTCAGGAGGCAGTGGAATCTCCTATATTTTAAAAAAATACAAGAATATTGTTCTTACCAAGGATATCTGCACGAGGATTATCAAAGAATTGAAAAGTATTCATTTCACAGAAAGCCGTGAGATAGCTCCTGAGACGATCTTTTCGATAGCTGAAAGATATATCTCCAGCAGGTTATAGAGTATTCATCTTTATCCCGTACTTCTTTATCCTGTAGCCAAGCTGACGGGGGGTTATCCCCAGTGCTCTGGCTGCACGACTCTGGATGAAATTGTTTTCCTTCAGGGCATTGATGATACGTTCTCTCTCGATAGCCTCAACTTCACAGGACAGTGTTTTTTCCTCCACAGAAGTTATGCCAGGTGTATATGTGTCTTTGGTGTAAAAGGAGTTCCAGTGAATATCGTGATATCTGATCAGGTCGTCTTCTGCCATTATTACCAGTCTTTCAAGGGTATTTGCCAGTTCCCTGATATTGCCAGGCCACGAATATTCCATAAGTCCCTTCATTGCCTCATCAGTCATTCTGATATTCTTTTTGTATTTCCTGTTGAACCTTTTCAGATAATAGGTTACAAGATGGGGAATATCTTCCTTGCGTTCCCTGAGAGACGGAAGCCTTATTGATACTACATTAAGCCTCCAGTAAAGGTCTTCCCTGAACTTTCCTGTTCTCACCTCAGCCAGGAGATTCCTGTTGGTAGCAGCTATTATACGGACATCTACCTTAATGGGATCCGCAGAGCCAAGTCGTTCGAAGGTCTTTTCCTGAAGCACCCTCAGAAGCTTTGCCTGTACAGATAGAGGAAGCTCTCCTATTTCGTCAAGAAATATGGTACCACCTTTTGCCCTTTCAAACCTTCCTATTCTTCTCTCTGTTGCTCCTGTGAATGCACCTTTTTCCGCTCCAAAGAGTTCCATTTCAATGAGATTCTCTGGAAGGGCAGCACAGTTAACTGCTACAAAGGGACCCTGCGCACGTGGACTCTGATAATGTAGGGTCCTGGCAATAAGCTCCTTTCCAGTACCACTTTCTCCAAGGAGCAAAACCGTGGCATCCGTGCTGGCGACCTTTGTAACCATCTTGAGCACTGACTGGAATTT
>JALUSH010000071.1:13767-14107 GCA_027016675.1 Thermodesulfovibrio sp. | reverse complement strand
ATATTGAAGAGTTTCTGGATGCACCAAGCCACCTGAATAACTCTCGTGTCTGAGAGATTTATCCTGCATACATAGGGTTGCCTTTCAGCTTGACTGAAAGATCCGACCTGCCTCATCTCTTCTTCACCTCCTCCCTGCCTGTGAAGTGAGCACTGCTTTGAATGTTATGTCTGTAGTGTTTTGTCTCTCTTATAAAAATCAGGAGGAATCCCTGGCCACTTCTGTCTTTTCCACCGAAAGGGGTGTTTTTGTTATTATAAACTGTAGTATCCTGTTCATCTTTATAATCATGAGACCTGCGAAGATTAAAAATAAGACCTCAGCAGGAGGTGTTGTATTC
>JALUSH010000071.1:0-13757 GCA_027016675.1 Thermodesulfovibrio sp. | reverse complement strand
ATCTCTGTGAGGGACAGGACTGCCTGGACCCTTCCAAAGGGTGCAATTGAAAAGGGTGAAAAAAGGGAAGGTACAGCCATAAGAGAGGTTGCTGAGGAGACAGGAATAAATGCAAGAATAGTTACATCTCTGGGATCGATTGCCTATTGGTTTTACAAAAGGGCAGAGAATACAAAATACCATAAAAGGGTTTATTATTACCTGATGGAATACCTTTCAGGGAACCTTGATAATCGTGATTCAGAGGTTAACGAGGCATCATGGTTTGGCATTGAAGAGGCTATAAAGAAGGTTACATATAATGGAGACAGGGAGATACTCCTGAGGGCAAAAGAGATACTGAAACGGTTATGAATCATAAAATAAAAGATATAAAGGCTCTATCAGAAATTATTAAGAGATTAAAGAAAGAGGGCAAGAAGATAGTCTTTACAAACGGATGTTTCGATATAATACATGCCGGTCATGTGCAGTATCTCAGGGAAGCAAAGGCCCTGGGGGATGTTCTTGTTGTTGCCATGAATTCTGATAGTTCTGTAAAAAGAATCAAACCCGGAAGACCCATTGTACCACAGGAGCAACGGGCAATGGTGCTATCTGCCCTTGAGATGGTTGACTATGTGACAGTCTTTAACGAGGAGACACCTTACGAAACCATAAGAGCCCTTCAGCCCGATGTGCTTGTGAAAGGTGGTGACTGGAGGGTTGAGGATATTATAGGTAATGATATTGTAAAGGAGGTTTACAGCCTTCCTTACAGGGAAGGTCTTTCCACCACATCGATTATAGAAGAGATCAAAAAAAGATACTGTTAACTCATGTTCAGGCCTATCTTAGAGTATTTAAAACCCTTTATTGAACGTATCCATATTCAGGATGATGATATTTATAATCTGAGAGACTCGTCACAGGCACTCCTCATCTCTCTGTTATTGCAGAGATACCCTTCAAAACACCATATTCTTATATGCCACACAGATGATGAAGCACTGGAATTTAAAAACAATATTGAATTTTACCTGAAGCTCATATCAGGAGAGGACAGGGATAGCAGGATTGTTATACTACCACCTCCATATGATATCTCCAGTACAGGTGAACGTTTGAGGTTGCTCTCTCTTTTCAAGAAGGGTTCTGTAATGATTGGCACCAGAGAGGCATTTTTCTCCAGAACCTGGGACAGGGATGAACTCGAAAAGGAAACCCTTGTGCTCAGAAACAGGGACAGGATTCGCAGAGAAAGGCTTATAGAGGCACTTCAGAGGCTTGGATACAGAAGGACTGCTGTTGTCTCATCTCCTGGTGAGTTCAGTGTAAGAACATGGGTTTTTGACATATTCCCCTCAGATGGGAAATCTCCTGTAAGGATCGAATTCTTTGGTGAAGAGATAGAAGAGATAAAAGAGTTTGATATCGAGAGCCAGCGATCGATAAACACTCTAAAAGATATAAGGATACTCCCCACCTTTGAAAAAACCGATGGGCCAACCGTTATGGATTTATTTGTACAGGAGGGTATTGTATATTGTTCATCTGAGGTGGAAATGGAAAGGAAGGAAATTAAGTCTCTCCGACTTCATAGTTTTTCCTATAATCCAGATGATGAGATAAGGGTTTTACCACTCACAGGTTATGGAATGACCCATATGGAAAGAAAGGAAGTCTCCGAAATCATTCCTGCTATAAAGTCACTGAAGAAATATAAGATCCTCTTTGTAATGGCAACAGAGTCACAGGCCCGGAGAATAGGGGATGTGCTCTCAAGGGGTGAGATAGTAGCACCTTTTATAAATCTTGATACAGTGATGGATTTCTCCGGGAATATAGCAATCACTACAGGAAGGCTTTCAAGGGGATTACACATAGAGGGTTTAATAATCCTTACGCCTGGAGACCTTTTTGGTAAAGGTCCTTCCTACAGAACAGTACAGGTAAGCAAACTGAAACGATTGATTGACGAGATAGATGAACTGAAGGAAGGTGACTATATTGTCCATGAACAGCACGGCATTGGTATTTACAGGGGATTAGCTCCCCTGCAGACAGATGTCCACAGAGGCGAATCCCTATGCATTGAGTATGCCCAGGGTGCAAGGCTTTATCTTCCACTACAGAGAATCCACATGATTAAAAAATACAAGGCTGAAGAGGGTGTAATACCAAAACTGGATACCCTTGGTGGCAGGACGTGGAAGAAAAAGACTGAAAGGGCACGAAGGAAGATAAGGGAGATAGCACAGAAACTCCTTGAACTCTATGCAAGGAGGGAGATAACAGAGGGTTATCCCTTCAGTTCTGATACAGAACTTCACAGAGAATTTGAATCCTTTTTCCCCTTTGAAGAGACACCTGATCAATTGAAGGCATGGCAGGAGATCAAGGAGGAGATGGAGTCTAAAAGGCCCATGGACAGGCTGCTCTGTGGAGACGTGGGCTTTGGAAAGACAGAGCTTGCCATGCGTGCAGCATTCAAGGCAGTATTTGATGGCAAACAGGTGGCTCTGCTTGTGCCCACAACCATTCTCTGTGAACAGCATTATAGAAACTTTATTGCAAGGTTCTCAGCCTTTCCAGTCAGGATTGATTATATAAGCAGATTTAAAAGCCCCAGAGAGGTTAAAAAGACACTGGAGGAACTCAGGACAGGGGAGATAGATGTCATAATAGGCACCCATGCCCTGCTTGGAAGGAATGTTAGTTTTTTTGACCTTGGCCTTCTCATCATTGATGAAGAACATAGGTTTGGTGTGTCCCATAAAGAAAGAATAAAGGAATTAAAAACAGGTGTGGATTGTCTTACCCTCTCGGCAACACCCATACCAAGAACTCTTGAGATGTCTCTTTCAGGTATAAGGCCCATGAGTCTTATAGAAACACCTCCAGAGGAAAGGCTTGCTATCAAGGGTGTTGTAACTGTCTTTAATGACGAAATTATCAGGAATGCGATTCTAAAGGAAGTTGATAGAGGAGGTCAGGTCTTTTTCGTACATAACAGGGTGAAGGAGCTTCCTGCAGTATATGATTATCTGAGGAGACTGGTTCCAGAGTTGCGTATACTGCTTGCCCATGGACAGATGAGATCAAGAGAGCTTGAGGATGTGATGCTATCCTTTATGGATGGAGATGGAGACCTGCTTCTCTGCACATCCATCATTGGTTCTGGTATAGATATACCACGTGCCAATACCATAATCATTAATCGTGCTGACAGGATAGGTCTTGCAGACCTCTATCAATTAAAGGGCAGGGTTGGAAGGAGTAATGTAAAGGCATACTGCTACTTTTTGATACCACCGGAAGAGAGGCTCACCGAGAACGCCCGTTCGAGAATCAGGGCAATAGAGGAGTTGAATTTCCTTGGTGCGGGGCTCAGGCTTGCACTAAAGGATCTCGAAATTAGGGGAGCTGGTAATCTCCTTGGCAGGGAGCAGTCAGGACATATCCATGCTGTTGGATTTGATACATATATTGAGATGCTGGGCCAGGAGGTTGCAAAGCTGAGAGGAGAGGAAATAGAAAAGAGGATTGAAACCACTATTGACCTTGATATAGAGGCTTACATACCCGATTATTATATACCTGATACAGGGTTAAGGCTGAGTATGTACAGGAGATTGTCTCTTGCTGAGGATGAGCGAGATTTAATTTCTCTAAAGGAGGAGATGAGAGACAGGTTTGGCGACCTTCCCCATCAGGTGGAAAATCTTATCAGGATCATGGAGATAAAGACACTGGCCAGGCCCCTTGGATTTCTTTCTATTAAAAAACAGAAAGAAGGTATAAGGTTTCAGGTGGATAAGTCCACCCCTGTTAATCCAGAAGATATTCTTGAGGTGGTTTCACAGGAGGCAATGGAGGCGGTCTTCAGCAGTGATGGATTCTTACTCCTCATAGACAGCAAAGACAGAGATTATATGATTAATACACTACTGAAGATACTTAAGGGCTTGAACAGATTCTAAGTGTACTCTTCGAAATAAAAAAGTTGTAAGGTTGGATATCTCATACAATAAAGCACCCACAGGTTTAACCCCTTTCCAGTAGGAAGGGGGGAACTTCTGGTGCAGGTTTTATTTTTTTCTGAACCAGCCTGCTATGTTTGTTCAGGTTTAAATTTATTTAGCCACTACTGTGACAATATATTACTCAATTGATTAAAATAGAAAAAAACTCTCTAAGGAGGTGCTTGATGAAGGTCGTGGCTTTTAATGGAAGTGCAAGGAAAAATGGTAACACTGCTATAATGCTCGGGCTTGTCTGTGAGGAGTTAGAGAAGGAGGGTATAGAGACAGAGGTGATCTCACTGTCAGGCAAGAACCTTGCGGGATGTATCGCATGCTATAAATGCTTTGAGAACAAGAACCAGCGCTGCTCTGTTGATACTGATGAGATGAACACATACATTGAGAAGATGTTGGAGGCTGATGGGATATTAATTGGTTCACCTACCTATTTTGCTGATGTTACGACCAACACAAAGGCACTTATAGAAAGGGCAGGGATGGTTGCAAGGGCAAATGGTGATATGTTTAAAAGAAAGGTTGGTGCGGCTGTGGTGGCTGAAAGGCGTGGTGGTTCCACCCATGTGTTTAATTCCATAAATCATTTCTTTCTTATTGGACAGATGATAGTGCCAGGTTCAATCTACTGGAACCTTGGTATTGGAAGAGACCCTGGCCAGGTCAGGGAAGATGACGAGGGCATAAGAACAATGCGGATCCTGGGGCAGAACATGGCATGGTTACTGAAAAGGACCAAAGGATAGGGGAGAAAATGTCTCACCATACCCGATATATTAAAGTGAGGGTTGTATTGCCTGATGGGAAGGTAAAGGAGATTGAGGGTCCACGGGAGGTAAAGGCAATATTGAGAAGATTGAATATACTCGAGAATACAGTGCTTGTTGTCAGGGATGAAGAGCTACTGACCCCTGACAGGCTTCTGGAAGCGGGAGACACAATAGAGTTGATTCCTGTAATCAGTGGAGGGCTGAATTGAAGTGCAGACTCTGTGACTCCATAGCCGTTATCTCCCTTCCAAGACATAACAGTGCCTTTTGCAGGAACCATTTTGTTGAGTTCTTTCAGAAACAGGTGAAAAGGGCAATCAAGAGCTACAGGATGCTCAATAAAACCGACAGGATACTCGTATGTGTATCAGGTGGGAAGGATAGCCTTACTCTGTGGCATATTCTCAATGAGTTTGGTTATAACACCACAGGCCTGTACATAAACCTCGGGATTGGCGAATACTCGGAAAAGTCCCTTGAAAAGGCAGAGGCCTTTGCAAAGAGGCTGAATAAAGAATTAATAGTTGTTGATTTTGCAGAAGAGTACACGGATATCAAGGCACTTGCTCGCTTTGCCGACAGAACGGATTGTTCAACCTGTGGTGTGGTCAAGAGGTATTTCTTCAACAGGGTTGCCATTGAAAAGGGCTTTGATGCTGTTGCCACAGGTCATAACCTTGATGATGAAGCAGCAAGGCTTCTTGGGAACATCCTCAGATGGCAGGTGGACCTGGTACAAAAACAATCACCTGTTCTTGATAATGAGGAGGGATTGAAGAAAAAGGTAAAGCCCCTTTTTCGCCTGACAGAACAGGAGATTGCCACCTATGCCTTTCTTAATAGAATAGACTATCTCAGAGAGGAGTGTCCCATGAGTAAGGGTACAACAAGTCTCGTATATAAGGAGGCTCTTAACAGAATAGAACTTGAAAGTCCAGGCACAAAGCACTTCTTTTATTTCCAGTTTTTAGAAAGGAAAAAGGATGTATTTAAACATCTGAAGGAGGATAAAAAAGGGGTCTTGTCATTTTGCGAAAGATGTGGAACACCCTGTAGCGGTGAGTATTGTGCCTTCTGCAGGCTTACTGATTATCTGAGTAAATCCGCCCAAACTCCCTGTGAACACGCCTGAATGCATCAAGAACCCTGGGGTCAAAGTGTTCTGGCATTGTGCGGCCATCACCTTCGGTGATTATGCTATATGTCTCCTCATGAGAAAGAGGCGGCTTATATGGTCTCTGTGAACGCAGTGCATCATATTGATCAACAAGCATTACAATTCTTCCCTCTACGGGTATCTCTTCTCCTTTCAGTCCCTGTGGATAACCTGTGCCATCCCATCGTTCATGGTGGGTAAGTGCTATAGTAGCCCCCATCCGCAATATGGGATAACGCGAGCCTTTCAGTATATCATAACCGATAGTGGTATGCCTTTTGACTATATCAAATTCCTCCTTTGTAAGAGGACCTTTCTTGAGGAGAATTCCATCCGGAATGCCTATCTTACCCACATCATGCATCAACGAGGCATACTGGATGTTATCAATAAATTCCTGCGACATGCCAGATTCCTCTGCCAGCAGTTTGCTGTAAAGGCTTATCCTTCTGATGTGTGCGGCTGTATCCTCATCCCTGTACTCTGCAGCGATTGTAAGTCTCTCGATCACCTCAAGGCTTGCCTCTTTCAGTAGTTTCATGGCCTCCTGAAGCTCCTGTGTTCTCATGAGTATTGCCTGTTCAAGCCTTTCATCGTATTCCCTGTGAAGTAGGAGAATCTCATAATAGTTAAGAGCCTTTTTGATAGAGTGAAGCACCTGCTCAACAGAGAAAGGTTTTACAATGAAATCCTGAGCTCCATATCGGAGTGCCTCTATAGCTGAGTTTGTATCAGGATAGGCTGTAATCATTATTACCGGTAGCTCTGGGTTTTTTACCTTGAGGCTTCTCAGAAAGCTCAGACCGTCTATATCAGGCATAACAATGTCGGAGATTACAAGATGTACAGGTCTTTCAGAGATAACCTTTAGTGCCTCCTTTGGGTTGGCATAGTCAATGACATTGTATTGGGCTTCTTGAAGAATGGCCTTCAGCACATCCCTGACCACAGGGTCATCGTCAACGATTAGTATTGTATATTGAGAAGGTTCTCTCATAAATCACCCCCCTATAGATTTTTTTGAAAATTAAGTGATTATAACTCTTTACAGTTTTTTTTGCAAATTTTGAGCCAGCAAAATATGACTCTACAGTCAGCTTATTAATTCCCGAATTTGCCGTGTGACTCATTGGTCAGGCAATGGGTATAGACTTTGCCTGTTATTTAAAAGCCTATCTTTCTCATCGGCTATTTGCGAACCAGTTTTATCTACTTGCATTATCCAATCCTGTGTTATTACCATAAATGTATATTACCTTTGAAAGGAGCCTGTATGAAGAAGGAATTCATGACTGTCTGTGACCACTGTGGCAAGGAGATAAAGGTGGTGAGGGAGATTGCTGAGGGTAACACCATGTACATGATTCATGGGCTGTTCTGCATTAATATTCCAGGATTTTTCTGTGACAAGGAATGTTTTGAAGAGTCCATCTCAAAGGCCAAGGGACTTGAATATTTTGATAAGGACGAGGAGGGAAGGCCTGTAATTGATGTGGATGTGATGATCAATGAGGGTCTTCTGCTTGATAAGATGTATGATATTGTCTATGAGGTGGAGAATCCCCTGTTTCCCACACTTGTACTTCAGAGATTACTTGCAGTAGATCCGGAGAATGTAAGATTTCTCTATGGGCTTTCCTCGCTTTATGTAGGGCTTCTTGCGGCTAAAAACACGCCTGAGGAGTGGAAACCAAAGCTGCTTGAAAGGCTTGAAGAGGTGGCTGCTGATCTCAAGAAGCTCAGTCCTGCAGGTCATGAGAGGCTATCAAGATTAAGAGAACACTACAATGTATAAAGAGGCAGAGTTTGATGTAATAGTGATAGGTGCAGGCCATGCAGGCTGTGAGGCAGCCCTTGCCACAGCGAGGCTCGGACTTCAGACATGCCTGTTTACCATCAACATAGATACCATAGCACAGATGTCCTGTAATCCTGCAATTGGTGGACTTGCAAAGGGCCATCTTGTGAGGGAGATAGATGCCCTTGGTGGTGAGATGGCAAAGATAACAGACAGGGCCGGAATACAGTTCAGGATACTGAATCGGAGCAAAGGTCCGGCTGTTTGGTCTTTGAGGGCACAGGCTGACAGACTCCTTTATCGTCTTGCCATGAGAGAGGTGCTCGAGGCCCAGGATAATCTTACCATCAAACAGGCCCTTGTAGATGAAATCGTGGTAAGGAATTCTGTGGTGCAGGGAGTAAAGACCTCCCTTGGTATCTTTTATGGTGCCAGGGCTGTTATTATGACAACAGGTACCTTTCTCAAAGGGCTCATCCATATAGGGCTTGAGAGCTTTCCTGCTGGAAGGGCAGGCGAGTTTCCCTCTGTGAATCTATCGGATTCTTTAAAGAGACTGGGGCTTAAGATGGGCAGACTCAAGACAGGCACTCCACCCCGTATTGATTCAAACACAATAGACTTTTCCAGAACAACAGAACAGTGGGGTGATGATCCTCCACCTCCGTTTTCCTATTCTACAGAACAAATTACCAATCCCCAGCTTCCCTGTTATATAACATATACGAATGAAAAAACCCACAGGATCATACTGGAGAATCTTGACAGGTCTCCACTTTACAGTGGTCGTATAAAGGGTATTGGTCCAAGATATTGCCCCTCCATTGAAGACAAGGTTGTGAGATTCTCTGAACGGCCAAGGCATCAGGTATTTCTTGAGCCGGAGGGGCTTCAGACAAAGGAGTTCTATGCAAATGGAATCTCTACAAGCCTGCCCTATGATGTACAGGTCAGGCTCGTAAGGTCAATTAAGGGGCTGGAAGAGGCTGAGATAATGAGACCTGGATATGCTATTGAGTATGACTTTGTTTATCCCACCCAGCTCAAGCATTCCCTTGAGACAAAGTCCATAGAAGGATTGTTCCTTGCAGGTCAGATAAACGGCACCTCTGGGTATGAAGAGGCTGCTGCACAGGGGCTTATGGCTGGTATAAATGCTGCCATGAAGATTATGGGCAAATCTCCCCTTATACTCAAGCGTCATGAGGCATACATTGGTGTATTGATTGATGACCTTGTGACCAAAGGAACCACAGAACCCTACAGGATGTTTACCTCAAGGGCTGAATACAGACTGCTGCTGAGACATGACAATGCTGATCTGCGTTTGAGAGAGAAGGGCTATCGTATAGGGCTTGTCAATGAAGAACATTACAGGGCATTCAAAAATAAAAAAGAAAAGCTCCAGAGAGAACTTCAGAGGCTTGAGACAGTAAGGGTAAGCCCTGAAGAGATAAACCCCATTCTTGATGCCTCTAATGCAGCGCCAGTACAGGAGCATACCAGCCTTGCTCAACTACTGAGAAGACCTGAGATAAATTACGAGGTTATAAAGACCATCTCTCCATCACCCCATGGTATTGACAGGGAACTGGAAAAGCTTGTAGAAATAGAGGTAAAATACAGTGGCTATATAAAAAGGCAGATTGACCTTGTAGAGAAAATGAAACGGTTTGAAAATGCTAAAATACCAGAGGACTTTCCCTACGAAAGGATAGCAGGTCTTTCAAAGGAGGTTGTATCAAAACTACAGGAGGTCAGACCCGTAACCATTGCACAGGCAACCAGAATTCCAGGTGTTACTCCTGCAGCAATTACTGCTCTTATGATAGCTCTCAAGAAAAGAAATTATATTGAAAGGGAATACTCACTATGACCAAGAAAAACCAGCTGGCCGACCTCAGAAGGCTCATTTCACTATCACCTAAAAATCTGAGGCTTAATCTTTCCAAATACATATATGAAAGCCCGGAAACTGTCTTGAAGATGCTTTTCAGGCTAATGAAAACAGAGCCTCTGAATGACAGAAAGAAGGACAATATCTTTACCCTTGCGAGGATGCTGATCGAAGAGAATATAAATTATCCTCTGCCACAGTGGTTGATTGATGAACTGGGATATTTCCTGAAGAGTAAACGTTTCACAGAGATTGACAAGGCCATTCTACTTTCTATATTTGAACCCGAGGAGCTTGTGGATTCTGTAGATGGGTTCGATATGTTTGTGGAGGAGCTTATCAATACAAAGGAGAGATTCGGCGATTTCATTATCAATCAATTAAGGACAAGCCCCTCCAGGTTACTTGAGCTATATTCAGTTATAACAGAGAAAAGCAGGCCAGAAGGGCTTATAGCAATGATTGATGACC
The DNA here is from genome assembly GCA_027016675.1 of Thermodesulfovibrio sp. Lineage (GTDB taxonomy): Bacteria > Nitrospirota > Thermodesulfovibrionia > Thermodesulfovibrionales > JdFR-85 > JAADHP01. The sequence goes on along the minus strand of JALUSH010000071.1, from coordinate 3,646 downwards.
TCACAGGTTACGAGGATGTAGAGGTGATCAGGCTGCTGGAGCTCTTCTGTTATCATCCTGACAGTATGATAGCCATGACAGCCCTGAGGGCTATAGAGATGGCAGGCACACAGGAGGCAATAGAGACACTCTACTGTATTGCTGCTCTTAATGAACAACTGAAAGAGGAGGCAGAAGATGCCTATATAAACCTTATGCATGAACTGCCTCTGCCCAGAGAGGAAATCAGGAAAAGAAAAGACCCTCAGGACAAAAAATACATTGACTTATGGATAACCCTGTCTGATGGCAATGGAGCCCTTTCGGCCTTTATTGGTAAAAGATACGGAAGAAACAACTATTTCTTTGCCTCCATCCTGATGAAGCATAATACAGGGATAAAGGATGTAATAATCATACCTGGTATATCCAGAGAGGGTTATGATGAGATCAAGGAGAACTACTTTACAGGTGAGATTAGGTTCTATCCTGTACAGGAGGATTATCTGATAAAGATAATAAAACACTTTCTGAAAATCAATATGCAGAAGGGAACACCTGTCCCCCTTGAGCTTATTGTACTGAAAAACATCCTTGAATGGGGGGTGCTGGAGCCTGTGGAATACTGTTTTAATATAGAGCTTACAAAGCCTGTTAAATATTATCCAAGGGATCTTTTCAAGTTTCCCTTTGATACATGGTGGCTTCATGATGAAAGGCTCTACAGGCTTTTGAAACCATACAAGGGGTTGCAGGTCTTTGAGATTCCCGAGGGGATCTTTATAAGAATAACAGAGATATTCATGGAGTATGCCCGAGAGGAGATCGTGCCTCTCTGTGAGTTGTGTGCAGACATAATCAAGAACTCCAAGTATAAAAGAAGAGTGAGGCTACAACAGCTTTTCCTTACCATAAGAAATGAGATACTCAATCCACCTGAGAAGCTCTTTGACTCAACCTTTTTGAATTTTGGCATTGTGGCATCCATAAATAACACACTGCATAATCTCTCCCTGGGTATAGAGTCACCAGAGCATATAGAGTAAGCAGGGAAAGGGCTGCAATTTTGCTGTGGAGAGATTATTTAAGGAGCAACTCAACAAAGGCATTGAAGAACTTGGCCTTCAGATAGACCAGAGCATCCCTGACGAGCTTGTTCTTTATTTCAGGGAGTTGAAACGCTGGTCCAGGGCATACAACCTTACAGGATTAAAAGATGAAAAGGATATCCTTACGCGATTGTTTCTTGATTCCCTGCTGTATCTGAGGTATATTCCTTCCCATGCCAGGAGGGTGCTTGATGTGGGCTCTGGAGCTGGATTTCCGGGGCTTGTAATCAAGCTTGCCAGGAAAGAACTTGATGTTATACTCCTTGAACCATCCTGGAAAAAGGCATCCTTCCTGAATCATATGGTTAAGAAACTAAACCTGCGGGGTACTGTAGTAATTCAAACAACCCTTGAGGAGTTCTCCAGGACATTCGATAATAAAGGATTTCATGTTATAACAACAAAGGCACTTTTTAAAACAGCAGAATTTGTAAAAAAGGCAGGTGCGCTATTGGACGATAGAGGGATTATATTATTGAGTAAGGGCAGGGCTTACGAAGAAGAGCTTCAGGATTTTAATAATGAGAAGAGACTATCATCACTGTTTACCGTAGAGATTTCGTCAATGGTGATTCCCCTTACAGATATAAAGAGATATTTTTTGATTGTTAAAAAGAAAGATTAAAGGATATCTGTCTTGATTCCTTTTATTCTTGCTACATGGGCCACATCCTTATCGCCCCTTCCTGAAAGGTTTACGATTATGATCTTATTCCTGGGAAGTTTTGGGGCAAGTTTAATGGTCACAGCAAGGGCATGCGCAGATTCAAGTGCAGGGATAATGCCTTCAAGCCTGGCAAGGAGTTCAAAGGCCTTCAGAGCCTCTCTGTCTGTAGCATAGGTATATTTAACACGTCCTGTATCATGCAGGAAGGCATGTTCAGGTCCAACAGAGGCATAGTCAAGGCCTGCAGAGACTGAGTGGGTACCCAGCACATTACCATCCCTGTTCTGCAATAGATAGCTTTTACAACCCTGAAAGACACCCACTGCTCCACCTGCAAATCGTGCTGCATGTTTTCCTGTTCTTATACCCATGCCACCTGCCTCCACACCTATCATTTTGATATCATCCTTGAGGAAGGCACTGAAAAGTCCCATGGCATTACTACCTCCCCCCACACAGGCTATCAGATAATCTGGCAGTCTTCCCTCGGCCTTTAAAATCTGTTTCCTTGCCTCCCTGCCTATTACAGACTGGAATTCCCTTACTATAGTGGGAAAGGGATGTGGACCGAATACAGTGCCAAGTACGTAGTGGGTTGTACGGACATTAGTTGTCCAGTCCCTGAGTGCCTCGTTAATAGCATCCTTGAGGGTTTTAGAGCCTGTGGGGACCTCGGTAACCCGTGCTCCTAACAGATGCATTCTGAATACATTCAGGGACTGCCGACGCATATCCTCTGAGCCCATGTATATCTCGCACTGAAGCCCCACAAGGGCAGCACCAGTGGCAGTGGCTACCCCATGCTGTCCTGCGCCTGTTTCAGCAATCAGCCGTTTTTTCCCCATTCTCTTTGCGAGAAGGGCCTGACCAAGGGCATTATTTATCTTATGTGCTCCTGTATGGGTAAGGTCTTCCCGTTTCAGATAGATCCTGGCTCCACCGAGGTATTCAGTGAGTCTGCTGGCAAAATAAAGTGGAGTAGGCCTGCCCACATAGTCCCTCAGAAGGCTATTGAATTCTCTTTTGAACTTCCTGTCAGAACGAAACTCTTTAAATGAAGCCTCAAGTTCCTCCAGGGCAGGCACAAGGGTCTCTGGCACAAACCTGCCACCGTATTCACCAAAATAGCCTTTTTTTCTTCTTGAAGACATTAAAACATTATACAATATTTTCAACTTCGAATTCTTTGCATGTAAGTTCACCAAGATAGGATGGACTTATGAGCTGGTTTTGATGGCAGGCAGGGGTGGTTCATATGGAGCGGTCATATAAACAGGAGTTCCCCCAGAAATAAACTCATCAAAAGAAGAACCTATTGTAAAGACATAAAAAATATCAACAATAGAACTGAACATGGAGTTTTTTTCATAAACAGGTAGCGTGGTGGTTCATCATCCCATTGATGCAATAGGATTTAGATTAATAAAAAAACAGGGATTTATTAAGACTAAAGTGGATAGAAAAGAAAGTTGGTATAAGTTACTTGAGGTATTGCTACATGGGTCTTCTTCACCACCACGCTACCTGTCTGAGTAAAGCATTGCTTTGGTGGAGTCTGAAGGGATTTGAATTTTGCATAAGATTTGCCATGGAGGGTAACAGCCCCAAAAATCAGGGATTTTTGGGGACCCCGTAATCGCAAAATTCCCTCGGAAGTAGCCATCCATGGCTACTGAGAATGATCTGAAGACTCCACCATAGTACTGCTATCATTCTTTTGTCTCTACTTTGTGTTTTTATTAAAATTAAAGAATTGGGGGAACTCCTGTGACATTACCACTTGACTTTAAACTTGAGTTATTTATAAAATTACTACTCAGGTTAAAAATCATTTGCCTCATTTGGGGTGGTAGTTCAGCACGGTTAGAACGCCGGCCTGTCACGCCGGAGG
>JALUSH010000070.1 GCA_027016675.1 Thermodesulfovibrio sp. | reverse complement strand
TCTTCATGGGTTTTATATTTAAAATTATAACACAGACTGTTATAATAAATGGAATTTCCCTTATGATCCGAAAATTCCCTCAGAAGCGGACATGGAAATCCGCTGAGAATGAGGGATCCCCAGAAAATCGGTAGATTTTCTGGGTTATCTGGGAAGTGTAAGACTCTACCATACCACTGCTATGAACTTTATCACTGGATTTGGGTAAAATACTGTATGTTGCTGGGGCTGGGGAAAGCACCATGGATTATCTTTCCAGAAAGGAACTGATTGAATTTTATAACATCCACCTTAAGCACTTTGGTGATACACCTCAGGCAGTTCGCTGGACCCCTGAGGGACAGAGGCTTCGATACGAGACATTCCTGACTATCATGGGGAACATCAATGGAAAAACTATCCTTGATTTTGGATGTGGCAAAGGTGACTTTTACAGGTTCCTTTCTGAAAGAGGCTTTTCCTGTAAATACACTGGCATTGATATAAATGAAAATCTCATTGATCTGGCAAAAAAGAAGTATCCTGACGTGGAGTTCCTTGTACTGGATATCGAAGAGGAAACCCTTCGAAAGGAATATGACATCGTTTTTATATGCGGTGTTTTCAATCTCAGGATTGCTGATATTTCAAATATAATGAGACGTATGCTGAAAATTCTCTTTTCCCATACAAGGTATTGCCTTTATCTGGATTGCCTGTCATCATATACATTGAAAAAGGACATAGAGCTTTATTACGTGGACCCTGTAGAGCTTGTTCATTTTACCGTCAATGAACTCTCAAGAAGATTCCTGATCCATCATGGTCTCATAAGGGATGATATAGTCATGCTTGTCTACAAATAGGCCAGTTCTTTCCTTGCCTTTTCAGGGGCAAAGGGCTGATGTATAAGTGGGGCTTCTCTGATTACAGGTATTTTTTCTTCATAGCATTCTCTGTTGTTTCTGAATATAATCCCTGTGGGAATCCTGTCCCCCCATTCAAGGGCCTTTTTGAATGCTTCAATACGGTCATATGGGTCATGGCTGTCATCAATATGATACACCCTGTCGCTGTACCACTTATAGGTATTAATCTTGTTAAAGGTTATGCAGGGCTGAAGGATATCAAGTAATGCAAACCCCTTATGCTGTATAGCTTCCTTCATTAATTTACGGAGGAAATCCCTATCACCTGCAAATCCCCTGGCAACAAAACTGCAATCAAGGGCTACAGCCATTGCCAGCGGGTTGAGTGCCTCTGATAGACTACCAAAGGGCTGGGTCTTGGTTATTATACCTTCCATTGTGGTGGGTGATGCCTGGCCCTTTGTGAGTCCATATACCTGATTGTTATGAACAAAGAGGGTGATATTTATATTTCTCCGTATTGCATGTATGAGATGGTTACCACCCTCGCCATAGCAATCACCATCTCCGGCAACTGCTAAAACATTCATTGTATGGTTGGCAAGTTTTATCCCTGTTGCCACAGGAAGTGTCCTGCCGTGAAGTCCATTAAAGGTGTTACACTTTATATAATGGGGGAGTTTTCCTGCCTGACCAATACCTGAGACAATGGTAAACCTGTGGGGTGGTATCTGAAGTTCAAGTAGAGCCTCTTTGAGGGTCTTTAAGATGGAGAAATTACCACACCCAGGACACCAGGCAGGTACCTGACCTTCATAATCCTCTATATCCGGCAAAATAAAAATCCTCCTTTTGCTTTTTCATTCTACTATGATATGGACAAGATAGGCAACCATACTATTACTTCCCCTTCTCTGCAAGGTCTTTGAGTAATTTTTCTGTCTCCTTCAAATATCTGCCGAATGTTGCCCAGTCCTCCTTTTTCAGTGCCTCCTTTGCCTTAAGAAGACTTTCAAATGCCTTACGGCCCAGATTGGTTTGTGGTAATTCAGCAGGCTTTTTAATGGTCTTTCTTGAAAAGACGAACTCCTTTGTAGATGCGTTAAAAAGACTGTAAAGTGCTGCCTGGAGATTTTCCTTCATCACCACCTCATTTTCATAGGCCACGATAACCCTTCTTAGCTCTGGAAGGCCGACCCTGTCTGTTGCAACAAGATACAGGGGTTGTACATAGATCAGGGAGTTCTCAATGGGTATTATAAGGAGACTTCCTCTGATGACATCTGAGCCACGCTGTCCCCAGAGTGTCAGTTGCTGTGAGATATAGGCATTTTGGTCAATCCGTGCATCTATCTGCCGTGGACCAAAGACGAGTCTGTCCCTGGGGAATGTGTAGACTATAATATTACCATAGTTTTCACCATCACATCTTGCGGCCATCCATGCAGCAAGATTGTCTCTTTTTGCAGGAGTAAAAGGTACAAGAAGAACAAACTCCTCTTTACCTTTGGATTTCATTCCTTCTGTATTGTCCTTTGGCAGTGTAAGGATCAGATAATAGGGTTCCATGGATTTTCCTTTATACACTGGTATCTCCCAGAGGTCTTCTTTATTATAAAACACCCTGGGGTCAGTCATATGGAATGTGGCAAACATACTTGATTGAACCTTCATAAGTGTCCGGGGATATCGAATGTGTCTTTTTATATCCTGGGGCATCTCCTTGTATGGTTTAAACAGATCAGGAAATATCCTTTTGTAGGTTCTTATCAGTATATCTTTTTCATCAACTATGTAAAATGTCAGGGTGCCATCATAGGCATCAACAACCGCCTTAACAGGGTTTCTGATATAATTAATCCCTCTACTGATGGGTTCAGAATAGGGAAGGCGATTGGTATATGTGTATGCATCTATTATCCAGTATAGCTTTCCATCATCAGAGATCATCATATAGGGATCCTGGTCGTAGATCATAAAGGGAGCTATCTTCTCTACACGCTCAATGATGTTTCTGTAATATATGATCCTGCTTTCTCCCTTGATATCTGTGGAGAGAATCAACTTGAAATCTCCAAAGTGCAACGCAAACAGCGTCCTTTTTAATATATTGGACAATCTCACACCACCGTTGCCTTCATAATGGGTATAGACATTCCCGCTCTTTGTGGGATATCCGAATTCCCTGACCTTTGTGTTAACCACCACATACTCATTGGTACTCTCTCCATAATAGATCTCCGGTCGATTGATCTTGATATCCTCAATATTGCCTGCTGTTACAGGTGGAATATCCTTGAGTATGAACTCAGGTAGTCCCTCTTCTGTTATGCCACTTACAGTGCCCATGGTCAGGCCGATACCATGGGTATATACAAGCCGTTCATTTATCCATGTCTTGCCAGGAAGGTCTTCATAGGATAGCTCCCTTGGTGAGAGCATAACCTGTATGTACTTTCCATTGATTATATAACGATCATTGTCAACATCATTGAACTTATAATAGGTTCTTATCTGTTGAAGCTGGCTGTAGGTCTTCAGAAGGGGCTCTTCATCCCACAATCTGATGTTTCTGATGGTGGAGATATTCCTTTCTATATCTTCTGCTGATAACCCCTTGGCTGGATCAAAGGGCTGTATTTTGATCTTGTCAAGATCGTAGCCAATACGAGTGAATGCTATATGATGTTTGATATAGGGTCGTTCAAGAACGATCTCGTTAGGAGTTACCTTGAAGCTTTGTAGAAGAGAGGGATACACACTGAGCCCCACAATATAGACGATCAGGAGTGTGGCAAGAGGAACGATTATAAACAAAGGGGCCCTTTTATAGATGCCGTAAAAGAGCAGGATGGAAGTAATTGTACTAAGAATTATCATTATATTATAGGCAAATAGACGGGCCTTGACATCCGTATAGGATGCACCAAAGAGGATATCATGCCTGCTGAATAACAGATCAAATCGATTAAGATAGAATTTAAAGGCCATGTTAAGTAAGAGGATAGAAAAAAGCACTGTTATATGCAGCCTCACACGTCTGTCTATACTGAAGAGCCCTTCAATATAGGTAATTCCGCCTCTGAGGGTGTAGTTGGTCAGGGTAGTTACTATCAGGATGAAAATAAAAATCGATGACATGCTGTTTACAATCTGCAGAAGTGGGTATCTGAATAGATAGAAGGATATGTCTTTGCCAAAGAGAGGGTCACTGATGCCTGCATTAATACTGTTAATATAGAGGAGTATCTCATCCCAGTATCTACTTCCATTTATACCAAGAAAGAGGCATATGAAGATGCCCACAAAGAGGGTGAGTTTTTTTACTATATCATTAAGGTCGTACTTTCTCAGAACGTAGAGATTCTTTTCAAGCTGGTAGAGTCGTCCCTGGGGGAAGTCCTTGGAGTTGCAGATAATCGTATTCAGTGTATAAAGTATGAAGGTAACAATAAAGAATACCCCACCTGTAAATATTTTTGTAAGGAAGGTCTTTTGAAATACAGAGACCAGCCCCACCTCTTTGAAGAATAGATAGTCTACATAAAAGCCTATGGATGTAAAAAGACTTGCCAGGAGAATTAATACAAGAGTTATTCCAAGGATAAAGAGGATATTTTTTTTCATTGTAGCCCTCTGTATATGCGTCTGCCCGAGTTACCAAGAGTTGTAAGTATCTCATAGGATATGGTTCCTGCCCATTTAGCAAGATCATCTGCTGTTATCCTTGAGTTACCCTGAGCCCCCATCAGTACCACCTCATCCCCAACCCTGACGTCTCTGAGATCTGTCAGATCAATCATCGTCAGATCCATACAGACTCTTCCCACAATCTGGGCAGGCCTTCCTCTGACAAGTACACAGCCCCTGTTTGACATGGTACGCATTATACCATCAGCATATCCACCTGGTATCAGTCCAATAAGACTATTGCGCTGTGTTATGTAGGTTCTTCCATAGCTTACAGATGTGCCTTTCTTGAGTCTTCTGATATCTATAATGTTGCTTTTTGCCTCCATTACAGAATTTTCATAGTCTGAAGGACAGGGGCTTACACCATAAAGGAGTATACCTGGTCGTACAGCGTCAAGATAGGTCTCAGGAAGATTTATAACGGCGGCACTGTTTGCCATGTGCGCCATGGCTGTGATTCCTTTCGATTTTAAGAAAGCCAGTGCCCCTCGAAAGATTTCTAACTGGTTGATTGCAACACTATGGTCAGAGAGATCAGCATCTGAAAAGTGGCTCATGATACCTGTTATCCTGATTCCGGGAAGGCTTATAATTTTCTCAAAATCCCTGTTGAAAGTGTCATGCCTTATTCCCATTCGTCCCATGCCTGTATCTATATTGATATGAACAGGAATTTCCTTGTTGAATCTTTTTGAAAGTTTTGATATCTCTTTTGCAGATCTTATACTGTTGATAACAGGAACAAGGGAGTACTTTATTATGTCATCAGTAATGTCATTATCGAAAAAGACTACAATGGGGGATTTTATTCCGTTTTCTCTTAAATCAATGGCCTCAGAAAGATAGGCTACACCAAAGAAGGAAACCCCTTCTTTCTCCAGAGCCTTAGATATTTCGATAGCACCGTGACCATAGGCGTCTGCCTTTACAACGGCGATTATCTTTCTATGGCCTACCTTTCTTTTTATATAACCAAGATTAGACCTGAGCTTGTTTAGGTCAATCTCTAAGATTATACCTCTGTTCACTTATGCCTTTTCTTGGCCCTCTGAAGAACTGTTGGTCTCTTTTTCAACAGGCTTTTTCGGGGTTACATCTATTTCTTCAGGCTCGGATGTGGCCTTCTTGAAATTCTTTATGGCCTGTCCTATTCCTTTACCAAGTTCTGGAAGTCTCGATGCGCCAAAGAGCACAACAACAATCAAAAAGATGATTATCAACTCTGGCATTCCTAATCCAAACATATCCGTCCTCCTATATGTTTTTTAAAGTCATCCGGTGTATTTATATTAACAAAACTCCTCCCCTCTGGGTCTATATGAATTAAAGCCTTTTCCTGTACTATACGACAATCTACATCATTCAGTAAGTCAACAATCCTTATCCTTCCTGTTATTATAGCATGTTCTATATTTTCAAGTATTTTTTTTGTGTAGATGCCTATGAGGGGATGAATAATACCTTTGTAACGGCATATTACAACAGGTTCTTCCCTATGGAGGTCTATCAGATATTCAATAAGTTCCCTCTTTACAAAGGGTGCATCACAGGGTGTTACAAATATGCCATCATTTGAGGCATTTATCAATGAAGAGTAAATTCCCACCAGTGGACCCATGGAAGGATATACATCACCTACTAACTTAACATTATATGGGAAATATAACTCAGGTGAATTTGTGCTTATAATGATCTCGTCAAAGAACTCCTGGTAGATCTCAAGCAAGGTCTCGATTATTCGCTTATTGCCTATCTTCAAGAGACCCTTTGGAATGGGAAATCTTCTGTTTGAACCACCTGCGAGAATGACACCTGTAAGTTTCATAGATAATGATAACCCAAAAGGACGGTGTTTTTTCAATATTGCAATTCAATTATAATATAATAAACAATGAAATCAGGATATAAGATACCTATAATTACTGTTCTATTTGTATTGGCACCATTGTCTGTGTCATTTTCCTTTGATGGTCCCTTACAGGTTAAGAACCAGTTTCCACTATTCCTCCATGCCAGTCCGCCATATTTAGAAAAGGCATCATTAGAGGATTCTTTTTCACTAAGCATCTCTCACTCAAGTACCTACTTAGTTCAGAGATCAGAAACCTGGATTGTTGATCTGGACATGGAGATAACAGAGTTTAATCTAAGATACAAGAAAATTTTAGGAAACACTACTGAAATTGGCATCAATATCCCCGTGATTATCTTCAGCAGTGGATTTATGGATGGATTTCTTGATGTGTATCACAAGACCTTTGGTTTTCCTGATTACGGCAGAAGTGGAAGGCCTCTGAACAGTTTTCTCTACGAGGTGAGAAGAGATAGTGGTCTGATAGTCAAAGGTAAAAATCAGACCGGTCCGGGTGACGTAAGAGTCTCGATAAAGAAATCCTTAATCCTTTCAGATAGATTTAACTTCAGCATAATGGGAATCATCGAACTACCTACAGGAAATGCCAGAAGAGGATATGGTAATGGTAGTATGGATGCTGGTTTTTCTATCCTTTTTGATAAATCTATCTCTGACAATATTATCTCGTACTGGAATTTCGGGATTGTATTTCCAGGCAAGTTGAAGGGATACAATGAAGTTGATTTGAGGGATTTTTTTTATGGTAGTGTAGCTGTAGAGAGCCTGCTTGGTAAGAACTTGAGTTTTATTGCTCAACTTGAAGGTCATTCATCAGTATACCCTGAAACAGACATTTCAGCTATCGATGGCACGGGGTTTCTTCTGTCTTTAGGTGGCAGGTATTATTCAGGAAACAGTAGCTTTGAGGTTTCACTTACTGAAGACCCAAACACAACAGGTGCACCTGATTTTATTTTGAACCTCTCCTATAAAATAAAACTCCACCAATAAGCGCTCAGAATAAATTTCACTCCACTTGTTCATACAAGTTGAAATAAACAGTCCCTTTTCTTTATTATTACAATATGCAGGAGATGATACATAAACTGATACAGAAGAATAAAACAAAGATATTCATGTTTATCCTTGACGGGCTTGGAGGTCTGCCTGTCAATGGTAAGACCGAGCTTGAGGCTGCCCATATACCAAATCTTGACGAAATTGCGAGAAGGTCAGCTACAGGGCTGCATATTCCTGTAGACTATGGAATCACACCAGGCAGTGGACCGGGTCATCTGGGGATCTTCGGCTACAATCCCAGGCAGTGGGAGATTGGAAGGGGTGTTCTTGAGGCACTCGGCCTTGGTATAGAATTGACAAAGAGGGATGTGGCCATAAGGTGCAATTATGCAACCATACAGGAGGGTCTTGTAAAGGACAGAAGGGCAGGCCGAATCCCCACAGAAAAAAACAAGGTTCTAACAGCAAGGCTTCAGGAGGAGATAAGACAGATTGATGAGGCTGAGATAATATTTTCTCCTGGTATGGAGCACAGGTTTGCTGTTGTATTAAGGTTTCCTGAACCACTTGAGCCTGATTCTGACATGGTGAACGATACAGATCCTCAGAAGGTTGGGAAGCCTCCTTTAAAACCAGAGCCAGGGAATCCTCAATCAGAAAGGGTGGCTCGTATTGCAGAAAAACTGATCAAAAGAGTGGCTGATTTGCTGAAGGACGAGGAACCTGCAAACTATATACTTTTAAGAGGTATTTCACAGGTGCCCCAGATACCAACTATGGAACAGGTGTTCGGACTTAAGGCACTTGCCATAGCGATCTATCCCATGTATAGGGGGCTTGCCAGATTAATAGGGATGGATACTCCTCCCGTAAATGGTGATATAAAAGAAGAGATAGATTTTTTGCGAGACAATATTGAGGATTATGATTTCTTCTTTGTCCATATAAAAAAGGTCGATTCCTATGGTGAGGATGGAGACTTTGATGGGAAGGCAAAAAAGATTGAGGAGTTTGATTCCTTCCTCCCTGAAATACTCTCACTTAATCCAGATGTGCTTATTATTACAGGAGACCATTCAACCCCTGCCCTCATGAAGGAGCATTCATGGCATCCTGTACCTGTGCTTATTCATGCTCCATATGTGCTTGGGGGCTTGAGCAATGGTTTTTCTGAAAGAGAATGCCTCAAGGGTGAACTTGGTATATTTCCTGCCTATAATATCCTTCCCCTTGCCCTTGCAAATGCGGGAAGGCTCAAGAAATTTGGTGCCTGAGAAATTTTCTGATAGGGTAAGTAGAAATTACGATGAGGGAAAGATTATATCAAAACGATTATCCACTCATTGATACACACTGTCACCTTGACATGACAGAGTTTGACAGCGACAGAGATGAGGTGATTAAAAGGGCAATAAGTGCAGGAGTTGAAAAGATTATCTGCATAGGTGCTGATTTTGAGAGTGCCCAGAAATCCATATCACTTTCAAGGAGATACAGGGGCACAATCTATGCCACAGTAGGACTCCATCCCCATGATGCAAGATTCTATACCTCTGAATACGAAGAAAGGCTCAAAATGCTTGCCCAGGAGGATGGAGTTGTTGCCATTGGAGAGATAGGGCTTGATTACCATTATGACAATTCTCCAAGACATATACAGCAGGAGGTTTTTGTAAAACAACTATCAATTGCAAAGGAACTGAATCTTCCTGTGGTTGTTCATAGTAGAGAGGCTAAGGCAGATACATTAAGGATACTCAGAGAAAGTGGCTTTACCAGAGGAGTTATGCATTGTTTCTCCGGTGACTGGCAGATGGCAGAAGAGGCAATGGCCATGGGCTTTTATATCTCCATAGCAGGCCCTGTAACATTCAAGAATGCAAAGAGGCTTTCAAAGATTGCTGCATCTGTTCCTGATGATTATCTTCTTGTTGAAACAGATGCTCCATATCTTACCCCTGTACCACACAGGGGTAAAAGAAATGAGCCAGCATTTTTAACTCATACAGTAGAGAGGATTGCCAGTATAAGGGGTGTGAGCCCTGCAGATATTGCAAGGATTACTACAGTAAATGCCAGAAGGCTCTTTCGCATTGGCAAACTACCTGAAAAGGGCACACTTGCCTACCAGATAAGAGATTCACTGTATCTGAATATAACAAATCGCTGTTCCAATGCCTGCACTTTCTGCATAAGGTTTCACAGTGATTATGTAAAAGGACATAATCTCCGTCTTGAGCAGGAGCCAGATATAGAGGAATTAAAATCCGCAGTTGGTGATCCCTCAAGATTCAAGGAGATTGTATTCTGTGGCTATGGCGAGCCACTTATCAGGCTTGAGCTTGTAAAAAAGCTGTGCAGATGGATTAAGGCAAAGGGAGGGAGGATAAGGATCAACACAAATGGTCATGGAAATCTGATCCACAATAGAAATATCCTTCCTGAGCTAAAAGGTCTTGTGGATGCCTTTTCAATAAGCCTGGATGCCCATGATGAACAGACCTACAACAAAATATGTAAACCCCTTTATAATAATGCTTTCAAGGCAGTAATAGAGTTTATCAGGGAGGCCAAAACTGTCACTGATGATATAACTGTTACCATTGTGTCTGTTCCTGAGGTGGATATTGATAAGTGCAGAAGGATTGCTGAGGAACTTGGTGTAAAATTCAGGGTAAGAGAGTATAATGTGGTAGGGTAAAGAATTTTTTGTAGCATTTATAATGAAAAGATGATATAATGATTAAAGAGATGCGACTTAAAATCCTTCCATACAGGAGCCACCTGAGATGAGCATCGCCATCATTGGTGGTGGAATCTCAGGGCTATCGTTAGGGTATTATCTTCTTGAAAAAGAACCAGATTTAGAACTTGTAATATTTGAGGCTGACAAGCGTCCAGGTGGGAAGATCCTGACCGACAGGATTAAAGGTTATCTCTGTGAAAGTGGTGTGAATGGATTCCTTGATAACAAGCCACTGACCCTTCAGTTTATAAAGAGCATCTCCCTCTCTCCCCTTAAGAGTAATGAGGCATCCAAAAAGAGATATATCTATAAAGGGGGAAAGCTTTATAGATTGCCTGAATCTGCAGGGGCATTTATCTCTTCTGGACTCATAAGCCCCTGTGGAAAGGGAAGACTTCTCTTTGAGATTATTACACCAAGGGGACATGAAGAGGATGAAACACTTGCCAGTTTTGCCATAAGAAGGCTGGGGAAAGAGGCTTACGAGATGTTTATTGATCCCATGGCATCAGGGATATACGCAGGTGACCCTGAGAGGTTAAGTATCAGAAGCTGCTTTCCAAGGATTTATCAACTTGAAAGGAAATATGGAAGCCTATTCAAGGCCCTGTTTCAGCTACAGAAAGAAGCAAAAAAAACAGGGAAAAATGTGGGTCCATCACCAGGAGGTACTCTCACATCATTTTATGATGGCATGGAGACAGTTATTATGAAACTCAAAGAAATACTGAGAGATAGAATAAAAACCTCAAGCAAAGTGATAGGCATTGAAAAAAGAGATGGTCGTTTTAGCATATATATCCAGAACGGTGAGGAGGTGATAACAGAAAGGGTTGTACTTGCCTGTCCTGCCTATGAGGCCTCGGGTATATTGGAATTCATGGACAAAAGGCTGTCATGGGAACTTTCTCAGATACCATATCCACCAGTTTCTGTAGTATGTCTTGGATACAGGGTTGAGGATATCTCTGCTAAACTGGATGGCTTTGGATTTCTTGTTCCTGGTGTGGAACAAAGAAGAATACTTGGCACACTCTGGGATTCAAGCATTTTCCCAAACAGGGCACCTGATGGCAGTGTTCTCCTGAGAACAATGGTTGGAGGTGCCAGGAATCCTGATGTTGCACTTCAGGATGAAGAGGAAATCGTACAGACAGTCAGAGAAGAGCTTGATGATATAATGGGGCTTGATGCTGACCCTGAGCTTGTAAGTGTCTACAGGCATGAGAAGGCGATTCCACAGTATAACCTCGGACATTTCAGAATCCTTGAGAATATCGATTCAATAACTGGAAATCTCAAGGGCCTCTATCTCACAGGCAATGCCTATCATGGTATAGGCTTTAATGATTGTATTGAAAATTCATACAAACTCAGTCAGAGGATACTGGAAGAGTTAAGAGGTAATTGATAATTCAACACCAAAACTAAATTTATCCATCCTTAAAGGATGGGAAAGGAGGTACCATGAAAGAGCAGGAAATCATGGATGTACTGAGGGCTGAAAACGAGGAGTTCAGAAGGCTTGAGGCAGAACACAGGGCGCTTGATCTGAAACTACAGCAATATGAGGGTAAACCTTATATATCCCCTGCAGACGAGATTGAGATCAAAAGTATCAAGAAACAGAAGCTTGCGAGAAAGGATAGGATGGCTGCCATTATAAGGGAGTATAAGAAGATGGAGGTAATGACTAATTAGTCAATAAAAACAAACAGATCATAAAATTATATAACGTGCCTTATTAAAAACTAAATGCCCCTTTGAAGGGGCATTTTTGCAAATGAAACTCCCTTGTTTTACTCCCTTTTTATTAGAGCTTTTTTGTATAATCTCTTAATAACTTGTAAAAGGAAGGAGGAAGGTTCATGTTAAGAAGTGACATAATCAAGAAAGGACTTGAGCGGGTTCCTCACAGGACTCTCCTTTATGCCACAGGCATACCCAGGTCTGAGATGGAAAAGCCCTTTATAGGAGTGGCTACAAGTTTCACTGACATTATTCCTGGTCATATTGGTATGCGCGACCTTGAACGCTTTATAGAAAAGGGTATACACGCTGGAGGTGGGTATCCCTTCTTTTTTGGTATTCCAGGTATCTGTGATGGTATTGCCATGGGACATAGCGGAATGCATTATTCACTGCCTTCTCGTGAACTTATTGCAGATATGGTAGAGACCGTAGCAGAGGCTCACCAGTTTGATGGTCTTGTACTTCTTACCAACTGTGATAAGATCACTCCTGGAATGCTTATGGCCGCAGGAAGGATTAATATCCCCACTATTATTGTAACTGCTGGCCCAATGCATTCAGGTCATCTGAAGGGAAAAAGACTTTCCCTTGTGAATGATACCTTTGAGGCTGTGGGTAAATATAAAAAAGGAATGATTAACGATAAAGAGCTTCAGTCCCTTGAGATGTGTGCCTGTCCCGGGGCTGGATCCTGTCAGGGCATGTATACTGCCAACACAATGGCCTGTGTAACAGAGGCACTGGGCATGAGCCTTCCTTACTGTGCAACAGCTCTTGCCATTGATTCTGAAAAAAGGAGAATTGCCTTTGAAAGTGGAAGACGTATTGTGGAACTTGTAAAAAAGAATATTACACCAAGAAAGATAATGACAAGGAAGGCCTTTGAAAATGCCATTATGGTGGACATGGCACTGGGTGGTTCTACTAATACAGTGCTTCACATTCCAGCCATTGCACGTGAGGCTGGTGTAAAACTTCCCCTTGAGGTCTTTGATGAAATAAGCCGTAAGACACCACACATTGCTAATATGCTTCCAGGTGGGGTACATTACATGGAAGACCTTCATCATGCTGGAGGCATACCAGCGGTGCTCAAACGTCTCAGGAAAGATATCAATAATTGTTCTACTGTAAGTGGTTTGAGAACTCACAGGATTGCAGAGCAGGCTGAGATTTATGATGAAGAGGTAATACGTCCTCTTAACAGGGCTCATCATCCTGAAGGAGGTATTGCAATACTTCGTGGTAATCTTGCATCAGATGGTGCCGTAGTAAAGCAGTCCGCAGTTAGCGAGAAGATGATGTGCTTTGAGGGCACTGCCAGGGTATTTGACTCTGAAGAGGCTGCAATGAAGGCAATACTTGCTGGCAAGATAAAGCCAGGTGATGTGGTTGTTATACGTTATGAAGGACCAAAAGGCGGTCCTGGAATGAGAGAAATGCTATCACCTACTGCCACTATTGCAGGCATGGGACTCAGTGAATCTGTTGCCCTGATTACAGATGGCAGATTCTCAGGTGGCACAAGAGGACCCTGTATAGGCCATATCTCTCCGGAGGCAATGGAGGGTGGAAGTATTGCCATTGTGAAGGATGGTGACAGGATACGAATTGATATTCCAAGCAGGAGTATTGAACTTCTGGTATCAGAAGATGAGATAAAAGAGAGACTTTCAGGATGGAGCCCACCAGAGCCAAAGATCAAAAAGGGGTATCTTGCAAGGTATGCAAGGATGGTTAGTTCTGCTGCATCAGGTGCTGTAATGGAGTAATTATATTAAACCCAAATCCAGCGATAAAGTTCATAGCAGTACTCAGCTATTCCTTGTTTTTTCCTTATGTCTGGATTAGGGCTAAAATAATTAAGTCTCTCTCTATTAATGGAGAGTGATAACTACCCCCTGTTTGACTCCCTTTAAATTCCCACTTAAAAAGTGGAATATATATGGGCAGAAGAGAGCATGTGAAATTCATTCTCTTCTTTTCTTTCAAGAAACTATCTCCTTTGAAAGTGTCATTTTTCAAGATACTCTGAAAAATATTGACATCCAAGATATTTTGTGATATGGTATAACCTGGGATGTTATCAAAAAGAGAAAAACATTTATCCATTGTTTTAACCCTACCAGGGAAAGGAGGATAATATGGAGAAGATTTTAAGGATTGACATGGGAGCTGAGGGAGGCCCTCAGGTAAGGGAGGAGGCACTTGGGGAGTATGAAGGACTTGGTGGTCGAGGGCTGACATCAGCGATAGTATCCAGGGAGGTACCAGGTGATTGTCATCCACTTGGAGGGGAGAACAAGTTAGTAATAGCGCCTGGACTATTAAGTGGTTCATATGGAGCGATGACAGGGA
>JALUSH010000069.1 GCA_027016675.1 Thermodesulfovibrio sp. | reverse complement strand
TTGGTGGGTTGATCAATGTTGCAGGAAAGACTATCTCCTATGGATGGAGGCCAACAGAGTCCTATCTCCTTGGCCGTAAGAGGAAGGGTAAGGACAGGAAAAAGAAATAACGCCATAAAGGTCAGAGTCCAGAGGAAAGGAGGAATGAAAGATGAACACACTTGTTGACTTTATTACCCATATCAAAAGCGTGGAGTATCTGATAGCAATTGCATCAATAGGTTTGTTCATAATCTTCTGGGAGTTACTGGAACCCGAGCCCTTCGGAGGATTGAGGAGGGCATTAAAGGAGGATATGGCCTATCTGAAGCGGATCGGTATGAAGGGTGTGGTAAAGACCATTGGTAAGGTTGTGGCTGCACCATTTATCGGTCTTGCCTATGTGATAATGCTCCCGGTGGGTTTCTTCTTTGCCATACTGTACACAGCAATTGGTGGGTTGCTCAACCTTGCAGGTGTAAGCAGCACCCTGAGGTGGAGGCCCATGGAGGCATACTTTGCAGGGCGCAGGGCAAAAAAGGAGAGGAAGGAAGAGAAGTCTGAAAAGAGCGAAAAGAGCGAAAAATAATCATAGCCCACGCTTCATTATCACAGGTGGTCTCTCTCACCACCTGTGATATTACATTCAAGGAGGATGGTTATGAGGATTGTGGCTATTTTTATCACTGTAACTGTCAGCCTTTGTATTGCTGCCCTTTCCGTGGCCCTGAGGATACCCGGTGTTGTAGTGCTTGATAGCATTTCAAATATCTACGAACCTGTAAAGTTTGACCATGCCACCCACAGCAAGATTGCCGAAGGGTGTGTTACCTGTCATCATGAACATCCTGCCAATGCCGAGACCTGCAGGGATTGCCATAGAGTGGATGAGGGTGTATTCAAGAAGTCTCTTTCAGGTACCTTTATGAGCTGTGATAGCTGCCACGGTAAATATGACCCTGAAACACCAAACATGCCGGGCCTCAAGGTTGCATATCACAGGAAGTGTTTTCAGTGTCACAAGGGCATGGGAATGATAGGTAAGGATCCGAAGGGATGTACACAGATATGTCATGCAAAGAAAACCAGGTAAAGGAGGGTATCATGAGCAAAGAGGTGAAAGAAAAGGATCCGATCCTTAAAGAACCCTTTAGTAGAAGGGATTTTCTGAAGACACTGTCAATTGCTACAGGTTCTCTGATCGTTGGTTCCGCAGGGTCTGCATCTGCATATAGAAAGATTAAGGGTTACAGAAACAGCTATGGAATGCTTGTGGATCTGACCCTGTGCGTTGGCTGCAGAAGCTGTGAACGTGCTTGCAATGAGGTAAACAACCTCCCGAAACCTGATACTCCTTTTGATGATGCCACGGTGTTTGAGCGGCTACGAAGACCCACGGCAAAGGCCTATACAGTAGTGAACAGATACGAGATTGAAGGTTCCGGACCTGTGTACAGGAAGATCCAGTGCAATCACTGTAATGAGCCTGCCTGTTTCTCAGCATGTCCCATCCATGCATATACAAAGACACCCGAAGGTGCTGTGCTGTATGATGAGAACAGATGCTTTGGCTGCAGGTACTGCATGATTGCATGTCCCTTTTATATACCTGCCTATGACTATGAGAGCGCACTGAGACCAAGGATAATGAAATGCATATTCTGCTATCCAAGGATCAAGCAGAACAGGATCCCGGCATGTGCTGAGGCATGTCCCACAGGTACACTTACCTTTGGCAGACGGGAGGATCTCCTGAAGCTTGCCAGAAGAAGGATCCTCAGAAACCCCTCACGCTACATTGACCATATATACGGCGAACATGAGGCAGGCGGGACAAGCTGGCTGTATATATCAGGGGTGCCCTTCAAGGATATAGGTTTTCCTGAAGATATACCAGATGAGCCCCTCATTACACAGGTGAAGGGTTTCCTCTCTGCTGTACCGGTGGTATTCACAGTCTGGCCGGCACTTTTTGGCATGTGCTATGCCGCTGTCAAGCACAGGTACAAAGGGAAACGTGAGGAAACTTCAAGGAAGGAGGGCAAAGATGAACCACAATGAAACTCTGGATAGATCCCGGAATTTTCGTTCCTGGTTAATGGACAAGCTCCTTATGGGCATGAGCTGGCCTGAGTATATGAGGAGCCTTGTTACACCCTTCAATATTGTGGCAGCAATAATTCTGATTGTCGGATTGCCAATTATAGCACTGAGGTTTCTACATGGGCTT
The DNA here is from genome assembly GCA_027016675.1 of Thermodesulfovibrio sp. Taxonomy (GTDB): domain Bacteria; phylum Nitrospirota; class Thermodesulfovibrionia; order Thermodesulfovibrionales; family JdFR-85; genus JAADHP01. The sequence continues at coordinate 2,900 of JALUSH010000069.1, read as the reverse complement.
GCGGAGGTTACCCATGCATCAAACGACTATCCCTGGGGATTGCTCCTTGGATGGGGTCTCTTCGGTGGAGTTCCGCTGTCTGCAACAGGGTTTGTGATGGCTACCGCATATTACATCTTTGGTTTCAAGGAGTACAGGCCCCTGGTAAGGCTCGGTGTCCTGACAGGGTTTTTGGGTTATCTTTTTGCAGTTGTTTACCTTCTTGTTGATCTTGGAAGACCCTGGAGGATCTACTATCCCATGTTTGTGGGGTTTGGTACTGCATCGGTGCTGTTCCTGGTTGCCTGGCATGTTGCTACCTATCTTACAGTACAGTTTCTTGAGTTCAGTCCAGCCATTCTTGAGTGGCTGAGATCAGGGAGGGTACGAAGATGGGCTACCATGATCACCATCGCAATGACAATCGCCGGTATAATACTTTCAACACTCCATCAGTCTGCACTGGGAGCCCTGTTTCTCCTTGCACCTGGAAAGCTCCATCCCCTCTGGTACTCTTCCTATATACCCCACTTCTTCCTTGCCTCCAGCATCTATGCAGCTCTTGTCATGGTAATCGTAGTCAGTGCACTATGCGCACGGTTTCTCAGACACAGGGCAGACAGCTACTTCCTTGACAGTCTTGACAGGCTCACCATCGGGCTTGGCAAGGGTGCAGCTATATGCATGTACGTCTATCTTGTACTTAAGCTTGTCGGTGTGGCACATGATGACAACTGGGCCCTTCTCAGTACAGGGTATGGGAAGTGGTTCCTCGTTGAGATACTGGGGTTTGTCCTTGTTCCTGCATTGATTTTAACCCTTGGGGTAAAGCTCGGAAAGCCTGCCATTGTAAGGATCGGGGCATTGTATTCAATCATAGGGATACTGGTGAACCGTCTGAATGTATCCATTGTTGCCTTCAACTGGAAGCTACCAGGACATCTCTACCATATAATACCACCCTGGAAGGAGGTCGTGATTGTTTTGACAATAACAACGATTCATATACTGATCTTCCGGTGGATCGTGAGCAGGATGCCCGTGATCAGACAGGAACCAGAGTTTGAAGATGAGCCTTATAACCTGTGAGGGGTACATGGTACCCCTCCAGGGATATGGGAGTTTAAAAATGTTTATCAGACTCTTGTGTCTCATATTGCTGGGGTTTGTTACAACCGTGAATGCAGGGACATTGAATGATAAATGCCTGTCCTGCCATGCAGAAAGCAGTGGCTATATTAAGTTTGCTGATGGTGAAAAGCTCCATGTAAAGGTTGATGTAGAGGGCTTCAGGAACTCCGTCCATTCGGGTTTGTCCTGTAATGATTGCCACAGGGAATTTAATAGGGAAAGACATCCTGAAAGGAGATTCAGAAGTAGAAAGCAGTACAGGATCAAGCTTGCACTGGTCTGCAGAAAGTGTCACGGGAAGGAGAAACTGGAAAGCAGGAAGATCCATTGCCAGCTACTTGCCCGGGAGGCGGCCGGGGGGGTTGTGGTATGTACAGACTGTCATGGATACCATTCTGTAAAGCCAGTAAGAGGGGGCACGCTCTACGAGAGCGAGCGTAAATACTGTATGAGCTGTCATGGCTTTGATATCTACAAGAGCTTCAACCACAGGGAGAGGATCTCCCTGCGTGTGAACACAAAGTACCTGGACAGCTCGGTACACAGGCTGCTTAACTGCTCTGATTGTCATTACGGGTTTTCAGTTGATGAGCATCCGAAGATGTATTTTGTAAGAAGAAGGGATCTCTCTGTAGCACTATCTGAGAACTGTAAACGCTGCCACTTTGACAAATATGCAAAGATACTTGAGAGTATCCATTATAAGATATTATCCCAGGGGAACATCAATGCACCTGTTTGTACTGATTGTCATGGTTACCACAATGTTGTCCAGATAAGAAAGAACCGTACCCTTATAGTGCAGAGGTGCAGAAACTGCCATAACAGGATATTTGAGATATATCAGAACAGCGTGCATGGAAGTGCTCTGTTGAACGAGAGTAACAGGGATGTACCCATATGTATTGACTGTCATAAGGCACATGATATCAAGAATCCCCTGACCCTGGATTTCCATGAGATGATACCCGAGATATGCAGTAATTGTCATTCAAATGAAAAGATAATGGCCAGGTATGGTTTATCCACCGCTGTTGTTAAGACCTATCTCTCCGATTTCCACGGAGTTACTCTTGGATTCTACAAGAAACAACGTGAAGAGCTCTATAAACCCGCCCGGCCCATTGCGGTATGTACCGACTGCCATGGCACCCATGATATTGTCTCCACAAGGGCAACCGACCCAAGGATATTAAAGGCAAGGCTTGTTAAACGTTGCAGAAAGTGTCACAAGAACGCTACTGAGAACTTCCCCGATGCATGGCTATCACACTACCAGCCATCTTTAAAGAAGGCCCCCTGTGTATATATAGTCGGGCTTGCATACAGGATCTTCATGCCCATTCTGATTATAGGGCTCGGACTTCAGATACTGCTTCATGTCTGGAGGTATGCCGTGAACAGATAAAAGGGATGATCCACGGAGGTTTACAATGGAATTAGTGAGAAAAGATGACAGGATTAGGAGGTTTTCTACGGGAAGGATTATTGAACACTGGATAGCCATTATAACGGTTGGTCTGCTGATCGTTACAGGACTCTCACAGAAATACTATTATTTCGGTATCTCCCAGTGGTTCATCCTTCAGATGGGTGGTATAGACTCGGTGAGGTACATACATCGCCTTACCGGAGTTGTATTTCTTGCGCTGACCATGGTGCATATTGTGGTTGCCCTTGTGGGTGTACTTTTCCTTGACTGGAGACCAACCATGCTCATAACAAGAAAGGATTTCCATGACGCAGTACACAATATCAAGTACTATTTCGGTGTTGAGGACTGTCCTGCA
>JALUSH010000068.1 GCA_027016675.1 Thermodesulfovibrio sp. | reverse complement strand
AAAAAAATAAACAGTCCGCTGTTAATCATAAAAAAAGAATTGATATTATAAAAGTTTTTATCTATTTTCACTGCTTTACTTGATGAACCACATGTTGCCCCATCTAAAATAGATTTTAAGAATACCTCTCTCTACTGAGAGGTCCGGGGTTGAAAATAAGGTTGCTGTATTGAGTAATCCTGTGGATTGGATTATTTTTATGAAATACCCTGTCTTGTAACTATGGGTTTTTGGACAGATATGAATAAGTAACAATTTGACACTCTACTTAAAAGAGGATATAATAATACTACAATTTCAGAGGCGCTTACATGGCAGATGAAAACACTACATTAAGAGAGCTCTCGATCCCGCTTGAACGGGACCTCTTTTTAAGATCTCTTATTCGGGAATTTGCAGGCACTCTGGAAGAGGTAGTAGGTTACAAAGAAGCCGCTGGATACATCAGTCTTGTAGGGCAATGTATGGGAGATTGGTTGAATAACCTGTATAAAAAAGCGTTGAAGGTTGAACATTTAACGCGTGAACAGGTTATCGAGATTCTTGTTGATCTAAAAAACAGAATCGGTGGAGAATTCTCTATTGTTGAAAGGGATGAAGACAAGATAGTTCTCAAAAATACCACCTGCCCATTTGAAGACAAGGTTCTTGATCGTCCTTCTATATGTATGATGACATCAAATGTGTTTGGGACCATAGTGTCACAAAATCTGGGATATGCAAAGGTCGTCCTTGAGCAGACGATTGCAGAGCGTGCTGATTATTGCAGGGTAATCGTATATATGAAACTCACTTCAGAGAGTGAAGAAAAAGAGGGAAGAGAATACTTTGGACCTGATGAGCAACTCTTTGCTTGAATCATTTTACGAGTTTACAAAGGCAATACCTGACGGTGCCCTACTGGTCTCAAAAGAGGGGGTGATAATTGCGGCTAATCCAACAGCTACAGGATTGATCGGCTGCATCTCTTCTGGAAATGAACGTTGCTGGTTTAAGGACCTCGTAATCGAGCCAGAAAATAAGGTCATAAACTATCTAAAGATCTGTTCAAGAAACAGCGAGCAGGTTCCTGGCTCATTTACAATAAAAGCCAGAAACAACCAGCTTATAGAATGTCGATTCAGAGGCTCACGAATTCACTATGATAAAGATTTCACTTCCTATTATATTCTTCTGTATTTTGATCCCAAAACATCTTTATCAAATAAGTTTTTGGCTTTGAACAGGACCCTGGAAGACCTCAGGGCTTCCAATTATAAGCTGATTATTAAAACCGAACAGTTAAGTAAGGAGATTACAGAACGAAAAAAGATTGAGAAAGAACTCTACCAGAGAGAAGCCCAGTTTCGTCAACTTGCCAAACAGTTCAATGCACTGCTTGATGCAAATCCCGACAACCTATCGCTGTTATCGCCAGACCTTCGAATAGTATGGGCAAATAAAGCCTTTGCTATGAGGCTTGGCAAGAATATGTCTGATATTGTGGGCAAACACTGCTACACCCTATGGCATAATAAAACCGAACCATGTAACCCCTGCCCTGTGCAGACCAGTTTTCGGACTGGGGAACCAGCTACTCAAATAAACACAATACCAGACGGAAGGATATTCGAGTTGAGAACCATCCCTATCAAGGAAGGAAATCGTGTAGTAAACATTGTGGAGGTTAGCAGAGACATCACTGAACAGAGAAAACTTGAAGACCTGTACCTTCATTCCCAGAAGATGGAATCAATTGGCACCTTTGCTGCTGGTATTGCCCACGACTTCAACAATATATTAACAGGCATACTTGGTTATGCTGAGATTGCACTTATGACTATGAAAGAGGATAATACCATTATTTACAAAAACCTGGAAGCTATTCTAAAAGCGGCAGAAAAGGCGTCACACCTTACTAAACAGCTACTTGCCTTCAGCAGGCAAAAGAGTACAAACAGAAGGCCTGTTGATTTAAATAACATCGTAGGTAATTTAGAAAAGCTCTTAAAAAGAATAATCCCTGAAAATATTGAAGTGATAACCTTCCTGTGCGATAAGCCTCTCGTGATGAACGCAGATGAGACGCAGATAGAACAGGTGCTGCTTAATTTAGCCACGAATGCAAAGGATGCAATGCCAAAAGGCGGGAAATTAAGCATAATTACGGAGAAATTCGAAATGAAAAAGGACTTCATAAAAGCCCATGGATTCGGTAAAGAGGGTGATTATGCCCTGATTTCTTTCTCTGATACAGGGATTGGAATGGATGAAGAGACAAAAAAAAGGATCTTTGACCCCTTCTTTACCACAAAAGAGGTCGGGAAAGGAACAGGCTTGGGTCTGTCCGTGGTATACGGCATCATTAAAAACCATGAAGGTTTCATAAACGTATACACTGAAGTTGGAAGGGGGACAACCTTTAAGATATATCTGCCGCTCATTGAAGCTGAAATATCAACAGAAGAAAAAAGTGTTGAACCAGAGAAACTGGAAGGTAGTGAAACCATACTTCTGGCAGAAGATGAAGAATATGTGAGAGAATTTATAACTCATCTTTTGAAACAATATGGCTATCGAGTTATTGAAACAAAGAACGGACAAGAGGCTATTAATAAATTTTTAGAACATAAAGACACAATTGACTTGCTTTTGTTAGATGTGATGATGCCCAAGAAGACTGGCAAAGATGCCCTTGATGAGATAAGAAAGATATCTCCTGAAGTAAAGGTACTCTTCATGTCAGGCTATACACGCTGCAGCATTGAGGAACAGATCGCTCTTGATGGAAATGCAGAAATCCTTCCCAAACCCATAAAACCCACCAGCCTTCTGAAGGCAATCAGAAACAAATTAGACAAGGGATAGGCAGCAACCCGGCCTGTGTCTATGCAGCTACTGCCTTCTCAATCTCTTTGAGCCACAGCAGCCTTGAGCCGTTTATCATGGCCTCATTCACTGCTGCTATGAATTCCTCAGGTCTGTACTGGAGATCATCCCTCTTTCTGAACTCTGAGGGCTTCCTTTCTACCTTGTAGGCATTTATCTCTTTCTTTACATCCGTGCTCTTTGCTGTCTTTATCTTGATGCCCATCTTCTTTGCTATGTCCCTCAGAGTCTCCCTCAGATTCTTCGCTTCCCCCACAGGCTCTATCGCCTGCCTTATGCTCTTGAGCCTGCCTGTGAAGTCCACTATCGTGCCTTCTGTCTCATAGAAGGTAACCAGCGGTAACACTACGTCTGCCTCCCTGGCAAGTCTGTTCATATGAGAGCTCTGTACTATCAGGGTCTCCACACCTTCAGGTCTGTCCATCTCTATATCCCCTATTACATAGAGTATCTTTATGCCTTCTCTCTGTAGTTGTTTTATGCCCTTGCCCTGGCCTTTTACTGACATGAGTATAGCCCCAGTGGCGTTTGCCTCTATGGGTACGGATATTATGCTGCCTTTCATGAGGGCTATGTTTGAGGCTGCCTGAAATACTACGGGTGAGGTTATTATTACAGGGCTCTTCGCGTTTGCATAGAGCTCTGCTGCCTGCTCTGTCTCTTCTGTTACTCTGGCCTCAGGTATGTTGAGCCCCTTTGGTACTGGTACGCCTTTGTCTTTGAGTGCTCTTGCAAGTGCTGCAAGTCCCTCTGTCTCTTCTGACTTTATACTGACCGTGGCTGCTTTGTCTATCCTTGTCTCTTGTGGGTTTATTGTTATTAGTCTGGCTCCCCTTGAAACCGCCTTCCTTATGGTGGCGTCAAGAGCTGGATGTACCCTCTCCCATTGGGATGGGTTGAGCCCTACCACCACCATGAGGTCTGCTTCGTCAAGGTCTGCCCTGTCACTGAGTAGTGTCTTTTCGTCTCCATACAGACTCGCTGTGCTGTCTGTGTTGTCTATGCCTGCCTCTGCGGCAAACACCCTGAGGGTGAGATAGTCCTCGTTGGTTAAGTTGCCCGACACTATTATGCCTGTGTGTTCTTCGTCCATTAGTAGCCTGGATACATGCTCTATTGCTTCAGTCCATGAGATTGGTTTGAGTTCCCCATCCATCTTCCTCAGTGGCTCAAGCACCCTCGTGTCTGCATTTATGTAGTCAAATCCGTATCTGCCATAGGCACAGATATAGTGGTCCCTTCTTCCTCTGTCCCCCCCTGCATTTACCTTTGCTACCTGCCCCCTGTATGTGCTTACCACTGTGGAGCATGCATTGCCACAGTGCATGCAGGTGCTCTCTACCCTCTCGTACTGCCATTCCCGTCCTTTGCGCCACCGGTCTGCCTCCAGTATGGCGTTGACCGGGCATGCGTCTATACAGCTTCCACAGAATGTGCAGCCTGCCTCCTGTAGCGGCCTGTCCTGCGCTGTGGTCACCTTTGAGCCTACCCCACGACCCTGAAAGTCAAGTACACTGGTGCCCTGCTCCTTGCATACCCTTACACACCTGGAGCAGAGTATGCAGTAGTCAGGATCCCTCTTTATGAAAGGGTTGCCCTCATCTATGGGGAATCCAAATTTTTTCCTGGTAAAGGAAGACTCTTTTATCTCAAATTCATAGGCATACCTCTGTAAGTCACATACCCCTGCCTTCGTGCAGGTCATGCAGTCCAAAGGATGCATGCTGAGTATTAAATCTATTACATACCGCCTGATCTCTTCTATCTGTTCATTGGTCGTGTTGACCACCATGCCTTCTTTTACCCTGGCTGTGCAGGCCGTCATGGGTGCCTTCATCCCCTCTATCTCTACAAGGCAGAGCCTGCATGCCCCTATCCCTTTCATACCTTTCAGATAGCAGAGGTTGGGTATGTCTATGCCTGCTCCAAGGGCTGCATCAAGTACTGTCGAGCCTGCCTCTGCCTGTACCTTCTTTCCGTCTATTGTGAGTGTTACTTTCTCCGACATCTATACCTCCTGTCCTTTGGTGTTTTTGTGCTCGGTTCTTGGTTTTTAGTGTTAATTTTTAATTATAAGGGTATCGGTGAGTGAACAAATTTTCGTTACCTTTGTCATCATCCCCTACTACATAAACATCACAAGCGATTTTGAAAGTGGACAGTTTCTTTAAATCTAACTCCTGCCTTATGAATGATTCCAACGAGTTAATTTGTGAACGAACCGATGCCCTTATATAATCCAGCATTGTATTATTTTACC
>JALUSH010000067.1:13968-14505 GCA_027016675.1 Thermodesulfovibrio sp. | reverse complement strand
ATGGAAGACCATAGATTAAAGGCCTTCTGTCTTCTTGCAGAGATGAAGAGCTTCTCAAAGGCTGCTGAGGCAAAGTTTATAACCCAGTCTGCAATGAGCCACCTCATCAAGAACCTTGAAGAGGAACTGGGGATAAAGCTGATAAACAGACACCCCAAGACCATCTCCCTTACACCTGCAGGCAGGGTCTTCTATCAACATGCCAGGAGAATCCTTGCACTTTACAGGGAGATGGAGAATGATATCTACCGCATCGCCAACAAGGTCAAGGGTGTTCTGTACATAGGTGCCACTGCTACTGCAGCGGTATACCTGCTCCCTCAGGTATTCTATGATTTCCTGAAAAGATATCCAGAAGTACGGATAGAGCTGTCAGTTAGGAGCACCGAAAGTGTCCTTGAGGGTCTTGAGAAAGGGACAATAGACATTGGCATAATTGAAGGTGATGCAAAGAAACCACACCTCTCCTCAGATGAGATAGCAGAGGATGAGATTGTCCTGATCGCATCAGATGACAATCCCCTTTCAGGAAGGGAT
>JALUSH010000067.1:0-13958 GCA_027016675.1 Thermodesulfovibrio sp. | reverse complement strand
ACAGCATCAACCCTGAAGATATAAGGATATCCATGATAATTGACAATCCTGAACTGATTGTACAGGTAGTTCAATCAGGCATGGGTATATCCTTTGTCTCAAAGTGGGCTGTCTTCAAGGCCCTGAAGGATGGCACCATCAGGGTGCTGCCCATCAAGAACATCCGGCTTAGCAGAAAGTTTTATTCTGTAACTCTTGAAGGTGAACCATCGGCATTAACAGTAAAGACCTTCAGGGATTTTATCAGGGGATACAGGTTCTTCATACCCTTCTGATACAGTTTTGTTATATCTTTTTCCATCTGTAAATTTAAATACCTATTTATCTGTTCTGATAACCGCGTAAGGCTGTAGTGTCATTGACCTCATTGCCGAATATGCGCCTGCAATCACACCTGTGGTAAGTGCAAAAAGGAGGTATAGAGAAACCAGTGAAATCAACTCTACAGGGGATGGCCAGGATAGATGGACTCTGAAGAAATCTCTATATCCGCTAAAGCTATACAGGAGAACTAAACCTGTGAGTATACCCACTGCACCACCTGAGACGGAAAGTATGGAAACCTCTATCATGATGAGCCTGAACATGTCTCTCCTCTTTGCCCCCAGTGAGCGAAGAAGCCCCAGTTCTCTTTTCCTTTCGTCTATATTCAAAGAAAAGATAGTACCTATAATCAGAAGAGACATTATCCATAAACTGATGCTCGTTGCAAACATGAATTTTAATGTTCCTGTCAGTTGTTTTTTAACCGTGGAGATCAGTTGTTCTGATACAATTGCATTTACCCCTGGTATGGTCTTTTCTATAAGCACGGCCACATTATATGGATCAGTTCCAGAGTTGATCTGTACGAGCACTGTTGATATCTGATTGGTTCTGATATTCACTGTTTTTACATTCTCTTTTTGAGAGTTTTCAACCATCATCTCCAGTGCCTTCTGAGGGATAAAGGCAGCATTGTCAACAAACTCCATGCCTGTTTCCTCCAGCACCCCTGCCATCTTGAACTTCAGCCCGTAGAGCCTGATATGATCATCCAGTGTTGTATACTCACTTGCCGTGCTACCCATTATGATCTCATCCGAGCGAAGCGGTCTCTTCAGGTTCTTTTCAAGCCATGGGAGCAGGGTAAAGTCATTCTCGGGGTCAAAGGCGATCAGCAACATATCAAAGACATCACAACAATCCTCGTATTCCGCACTCTTCAGGAATGTCTGAGCTGCTACGGCCCTGACACCAGGGATTGAACTGATACGTTCCTGCACCGCCCTGTCCATATAAAATACAGATGGTTCACCTGATAAAAGGATGCTTTTGACCTTAATAGAAGCCTCAACTGGTACAACAAGAATGTCTGCACCCAGTCTTGCAATACCACTTCTCACCCCTTTCTCTACAGAGGCTACTATTGTTGTGAGAGAAAACAGAGTGGCTGTGGCAGATGCCACAGCCACTACAATGAGAATACTTCTTAACGATTTTCTCATAAGGTTTTTTCTTGCAATATATAAAATGTTCATTCTTTTTTTCATGACCTCTTTTCAAGTCAAAACTCTGGATATATAATCTTATCGGCAGGCGAGGGTCAAAACTTGAGGAGTTTTTTACACAGTTAACCCTTTCCCTCCCCTTGAAGGACGGAGGGGAGGTAGTTCATCGGGCAATGAGGCTATGGTAGATATAAAGAACACGGTAGGATTAGATGTTTTTGCAACTGGTGTTGTTATATTATCTCATATTATCTCAGGAGTGACAATCCACTTTATAGCCCAGCCCTCTGTATCTATTTCAAGACATACTACGCCACCCTGTCTGAAGGCAATGACTCTTTTTTCCTTGTCTCCGGTAATAAGAAGGGATGAGAGCTTCTGAAGATGGGGTAGATGTCCCACAAGCATTATGTCTGTAGAGGCCTTTTCGATCCTTTCTGCCCACAAAGCAGGGTCATCAAGCGGTTTTAGCCCCTCTGCTTCATTCAATCCTTCAGGCATCAATCTTTCTGCCAGTATTTCCGCTGTCTCCCTGGCACGAAGTTTCCCGCTATGGTAGATATCTGTCACCCTTATACCTGCCCTTGAAAGATGTTCTGCCACCCTTTTTACCTCCTCTATGCCCTGGGAAGAAAGAGGTCTCCTGGGATCCTCCTCTTCATGTTTAGGTATGCCGTGCTGTACAAGGTAGACCTTCATACTTCACCTCCTCCTTTAAAGTGGGGCACATATGTTGTTCATAGATGATTTTTCTAAGAAGTTGTAGAGTGCAGAAAAATGAAAGAAAAGAGGGGCATTAAAGAAATTTCCCCTACAGGTCGATAATATATGAAGGGCCATGAAAGATAACAGGGGCAAAAGCAACAAATTCCATTTTGAACTCCAGGCATTAAGAAAGGCACTTGAGACCATGCAGCTTGGCGTTACAATTACAGATACAGAGGGAACTATTATATTTACAAATGAGGCTGAGGCAAAGATGCATGGATACATACGGGAAGAACTAATAGGCAAGAATGTGCGTATATTTGCTCCAGAAGACAGGTGGTCACCACTGCCTGTGGAGGATATAAAGAGGATCAAAAGATGGAAAAGAGAAACAATTAATGTTCACAAAGATGGCTCTACATTTCCGGTTCAACTCCTTTCCGATCTAATTGTGGATGACGAGGGAAATCCTCTTGGGATAGTAACCACCTGTGAGGATATAACAGAGAGAAAGAAGGTAGAGGAGGAACTTAAACAGGCCAAGGAAGATCTTGAGAATAAAGTGAGAGAACGTACTATAGAACTTTCAAAGACCATTGTGATGCTTTATAATCAGATTGAGGAAAGGAAAAAGGCAGAGGAAGAACGGGAAAAGCTGAGGGCACAGTTGCTGCATACCCAGAAGATGGAGGCTATCGGGCAGATGGCAGCAGGTATAGCCCATGATTTCAATAATTTCTTAAGCGCCATTCTTGGGTATACAACACTTCTAATGCAAAAGATCCCAAGAAATGACCCGGTCCGAGCCTACATAGAGGGGATACTGACTGCCACCGAGAAGTCAGAGACCCTTGTGCAGGACCTACTATCCTTTACAAGACAGAAAGAACTCGCCTTAAGGCCTGTAAATGTTTCAGATTCTGTAAGAACCATAGTAAAAATGCTTTCAAGAATTACAAGAGAAGACATTGAATTGAAAGTAATCATCCATGATGAACAACTTACAATAATGGCTGACACTGCCCAGCTGGAACAGGTCTTCTTAAATATTGCAAAAAATGCATACGATGCCATGCCCAATGGTGGTGTGCTGACAATTGAAATTGACAGATATACTATAGATAAAAGATTTATTTTGGAACATGGCTATGGAAGTCCAGGGAAGTATGCACGGATATCTTTTAAAGATACAGGTATTGGAATGGACGAAAAGACAGTTCAGAGGATATTTGACCCTTTCTTTACAACCAAGGAAGAAGGAAAAGGTACGGGTCTTGGATTATCAGTCTCTTATGGAATAATAAAGGACCACAAAGGCTTTATAACTGTCAAAAGCCGACCTGGTAAAGGTTCTGAGTTCCAGATATTCCTTCCCATAGTCAAGAGAGGAGAGGTGAAAAAGGAAGACATAACCGATACCGCTCTATTTAATGGTAAACATGAGACCATATTGTTTGCTGAAGACAACAAGGAGGTCAGAGAAATGCTCTCTGCCCTGCTTGAAGAGTTTAATTATAACGTAATATCATCTGCAAATGGAGATGAGGCAATAGAGAAGTTTTTAAGATACAAGGATCAGATAGACCTTTTGATATGTGATATTATAATGCCACGAAGGAATGGAAAGGAAGTAGATGATTATATCAAGTCTATCAGATCGGATATAAGGACGATCTTTATAACAGGTTATCCTGAAGAGGTAATCAAAAGGGTTTTCTTATCAGACAAAAATCATCTCATACTTCAGAAACCCATAGCACCACACACCCTGCTCTCCCATATAAGAGAATTGTTGAATAAATAGATGCCGCTTTCTCCTGCCTTATAAGAAATTATGGATATGTTACGTATATCAAGAACTTTTTGGAGAAGTTAGTGATATAATTAAAATATATTATTAAAGAGGAGGTTAACATGGCAAGGGTTTATATTCTGGCAAATGTTTTGCCCGGGAAAGATCGGGATATAAGAGACACCCTGAGGGGGATCTATGGGGTTGTTAATGCTGATGTTATAACAGGACAGTATGATCTTGCTATTGTGCTTGAGGCAGATGATCTGAATGATATATTCAATAGGATAATCAAAAAGATCAGAAAAATAAAAGGAATAACAAGAACAGAAACATTCATTGCTGTTGAATAGCAGGAACCGGTAAGTTGAATTTAGATATTGAAGAGATAGAATATATCCGACGAGTCTTTGATGACCTTTTATTTATCAATAAATCCGTACCTGTAATCGTTGAGGGTAAGCGTGACAGGATTGCGCTGAAAAGACTTGGTTTGAAAGGCAGAATAATCCAGCTTCACAGAGGTCAGAACATATATGAATTCTGTGAGGATATTCTAAAAAAATACGAAAAGGTTATACTATTAATTGACTGGGATAAAAGGGGAGAACAACTGTACCAGAAGGTGACAGACCTGTTAAAGGGGCATTTTGAGGAATACTCCATATTCAGGGAAACATTAATAAGACTCTTTGGTAAGGAAATAAAGGAGGTAGAGGAGATACCAAAGATACTGAGAGAATATGGGATTTTTCAGTGATATAAAAAGGGATTTTCAGGCGGTTTTTGAAAGAGACCCTGCAGCCAAGAGTAAAATTGAAGTGATATTCAGCTATCCAGGGTTTCATGCCATAGTATTACACAGAATAACCCATGCCCTCTACAAGAGAAAGATACCCTTCCTGCCTCGCTTTCTATCACACATTGGCCGATTATTAACTGGGATTGAAATACATCCTGGCGCCAAGATAGGGCCAGGGTTCTTTATTGACCATGGTATGGGCGTGGTTATTGGTGAGACAACAGAGATTGGCAGAGATTGTTTGTTGTATCAGGGGGTTACCCTTGGTGGTACAGGAAAGGAGAAAGGTAAGAGGCATCCCACCCTTGGTGATAATGTAGTAGTGGGTGCAGGTGCAAAGGTTCTTGGTGCTATAAGGATAGGGAATTATGTTAAGATAGGTGCTAACGCGGTTGTCCTGAGGTCTGTTCCTGACTATTCCATTGTTGTAGGTGTCCCCGGACGTGTAATAAAGAAAAAGATCATGAGGGTCACTGATTATGGGATTGAAGAGGCCCTTGACCATATACATATGCCAGACCCTGTTGAAGAGAAATTTCGGGAGCTTGAGGGTCATATTGCTCAGTTACAAAGAAGATTAGAGATTCTTGAAGGAAAAGGAGGCAGAATGAGAGTTTTCAACACCCTTTCTGGTAGAAAAGAGGAATTTAGCCCATTAGAGGATGGCAGGGTCAAGATCTATGCCTGCGGAGTAACAGTATATGACCTCTGCCATATAGGCCATGCAAGGAGTGCCATTGTCTTTGATGTAATAAGAAGATATTTCAAATATAAAGGATTTGATGTTACCTACATAAGAAACTTTACAGATATTGACGACAAGATCATAAACAGGGCCAATCAGGAGGGTATCCCCTGGGATGAGGTGGCAAGGAAATATACTGAAGAATACTACAGGGATATGGATGCCCTTGGAGTGGAAAGGGCTGATCTGGAACCCAGGGCTACTGAACATATAAACGAGATTATCGAGATTGTTAAAGGGTTAATTGATAAAGGATATGCCTATGTTGTGGGTGGAGATGTCTATTTTGAGGTTGAGAAATTCAAGGACTATGGCAAGCTCTCAAAGCGGTCGCTGAAAGATATGATGGCTGGTGCAAGGGTGGATGTAGACGAGAGGAAGAAGAACCCCCTTGATTTTGCCCTCTGGAAGGCATCAAAAGAGGGTGAGCCTGCATGGCCAAGTCCATGGGGGCCTGGCAGGCCTGGCTGGCATATTGAGTGTTCAGCCATGAGTATGAAACATCTTGGAGAAACCTTTGATATACATGGTGGCGGAGCAGATCTTATCTTTCCCCATCATGAAAACGAGATAGCCCAGTCAGAGGCATATACAGGAAAACCTTTTGTGAGGTACTGGATACACAATGGTTTTATAACCATTGATAAGGAAAAGATGTCCAAGTCCCTTGGAAACTTTTTTACCATCAGGGACATACTTAGAAAATTCGATCCAGAGGTTATAAGGGTATTTTTGCTCTCCACACACTACAGGAGCCCTATTGAATTCTCAGAAGAGCAGTTGCTGGAGACAGAGGCATCAGTGGACCGTTTTTACTCGACACTTCTGAGGGTGGATATATTTAAATCAATGGGTTCGAAAAGGGAGAGGAAATCTCCCCTTGAAGAGTCCTTTAAAGAATCCATTGATGGTCTGAAGACAAAGTTTGAAGAGGCAATGGATGATGATTTTAACACAGCCCTTGCACTTGGTCACATGTTTGAATTAATAAGAGAGATCAACCGCTTTCTTGATTCCAGACCCTCTGGTGAAGGTGCATTATCCCTTATAACGAAGGCAATAGAAGTGCTCAGAGATACAGGAGCTGTGTTAAATGTGTTCCAGAGGACACCACAACAGTGGCATCTTTCCCTTCTCAAGGCGAAGGTAACAGGTCTTACAGAGTCAGACATTGAAGAGAAGATCAAGCTCAGACAGAAGGCTCGTAAAGAGAAGGACTGGCAGAAGGCTGATGCCATCAGGGATGAGCTCAAGGAGAAGGGGATAATACTTGAGGATACACCTGCTGGCACGGTCTGGAGAGTTAAAGTGGGCCATGGACAATAAAGACACACACTGGATCCATGGTGTCAATCCAGTAATTGAACGACTGAGAAGTAATGCACCAGTACAGAACATATATATTTATCGTAACAAGAGAGGCTCACAGGTCAGGAAGATAATTGAATACGCTAAAGACAGAAGAATTCCTGTTGAGTATGTGGACAAATCCTTCTTCTCCTCCTTTCCTCCGGGGCATCAGGGTGTGGCTGCAAGGATTATTTCAACAAAAAGGAGATATAGTCTGCAGGATCTTTATGGCCTTTCTGCTTCAAAAAGAGAGCCCCCTTTTTATGTTATTATTGAAGGCATAACAGATCCTCATAACCTGGGAGCCATAATCAGGACAGCCGAGGTGGCTGGAGTGCATGGAATTGTATTGGAGAAGAGACGCGTAGCTTCTGGTATGACCGTTGTGAAGGCCTCAGCAGGAGCCATTGAGTATATACCGATTGTGAGAGTGTCAAACATCAAACATGCAATAGTGGATATGAAGAATGAGGGCATAGCCATCTATGGGGCTGAGGCTGATGGTGACCTGCTCTACTGGGATGTGGATTTTAAAGAGCCAGTGGCAATTGTACTGGGTTCAGAGGCAGAAGGGTTAAAACCTTCTGTCAGAAACTACTGTGACAGCATTATAAAAATCCCTGTAAAAGGCCATATCAACTCATTAAATGTTTCTGTGGCTGCAGGTGTCTTGATTTACGAGGCCCTCCGTCAGAGAAAAGATGCATAAAAGTAGTTATTTGATATGCATTACTCATGTGGAGAGTTTAGTAAACCAAGGTTTTTCATCTTTGTTCTCAGCTGTTTTCTTGTAATGCCCAGAAGTTTTGCAGCCTGGGACTGGTTCCATGCAGTCTTCTCAAGGGCCTTGTGAATAATCTTCTTTTCAATCTCAAGAAGATTGAACTCTTCATGGGCTTGTGCTGTATCTTCTGATTCAAGAAGGAGCTTCCTTGGCAGGAATTCTGTTGTTATAGTATCATCTGGACAGAGTATCACTGCTCTTTCGATTATGTTCTCCAGTTCTCTTACATTGCCAGGCCAGTCGTAATTAACAAGTGCCTCAAGGGCATCCTGATCAAAACCCTTTATTTCTTTCTTGTTCTTTTTACTGAAGACCTCAAGGAAATGTGCAGCAAGTAGAGGGATGTCTTCCTTGCGTTCACGAAGAGGTGGAATGTGGATGGTAATAACATTCAGTCTGTAAAAAAGATCAGCCCTGAATTCACCTTTATCAACCGCATTCTCAATATCCCTGTTAGTAGCTGCAAGCACTCTTACATCCACATTTATTTTTTTCTTACCACCAAGACGATAAAATTCCTTTTCCTGAAGGAATCTCAAGAGCTTCTTCTGGAGCGTAAAATCAAGATCACCTATCTCATCAAAGAACACTGTGCCTCCATTAGCCATCTCGATAAGACCGATCTTGTTTTCATAGGCACATGTAAAGGCACCTTTATCATAACCAAAAAGTTCGCTTTCCATGAGTTCCTGGGGGATTGTTGTACAGTCTATGGGGATGAAAGGATTATCAGCTCTTAAAGATGTATAATGGATTGCCCTTGCAACAAGTTCTTTGCCTGTCCCACTCTCTCCGAGTATTAAAACACTTGCATCAGTCTTGCTGACCCTGTGGATCATGGAAAATACTTCGCGCATGGCCTTGGATTTGCCAATGATATTGATAAACTGATAGCTTTCTGTTATATCATCCCTGAAGAGGGGATCTTTCTCTCTGATGGCATCTCTGATAACAGAAATCATCACATTCAGATTAACAGGTTTGGTTAGATAGGTATAGGCGCCCTTTTTCATTGCATTTACGGCACGTTCAATGGTTCCATAGGCAGTCATTAAAACAACAGGTGTTGCAGGTGCCAGCACCTTTACCTTGTCAAGTAGTTCCTCGCCATTCATGCCAGGAAGTTTGTAGTCAGACACTATTATGTCGAAGTGACCGTTTTTCAGCCTTGCAAGGGCGTCTTCTGCATTGAGGGAAGTTTCAACCTCAAATCCCTCTCTCTTCAGGGTAGCAGAAACAACCTTCAGGCTGTTGATTTCATCATCTACTATTAGCGCTTTGTAACTCATAATGTACTGGTAATTCTATGGTAAAGATACTCCCCTTGCCAGGGGTGCTTTCTACTATTATATCACCACCGTGCTCTTTAATTATTTTTTTTGATATTGCAAGACCAAGTCCTGTGCCTCGTGTCTTTGTAGTGAAAAAGGGATTAAAGATGTGCTGTAAGTCTTCATTCTTTATTCCTTTGCCATTGTCCTCTATAACCATGTAAACAGAACCGTTACTGGCATAGCTTTTTATCCTTACCTTGCCATCCCTTTCAACTGCATCAAATGAGTTGAGAAGAAGATTAATAAGCACCTGTTTTATCTGATTATAATCAATCATGAGCAGAGGCATCTCCTCAGAGACCTCTGTTGAAATCATTATATTGTGCTCTCTTGCCTCCTGATTAAGCAAGGTAACTGTTTCATTAATCAAGGCTTTTATATCCGTTGGTGCAGGCTCGGGCTTTAGAGGCCTGGCAAAATTGAGCAGTGTTGTTGTAAGTTTATTGATTCTTGACACCTCATCAATTATGATCCTTGAGAACTCTTTTATCAATACTCCTCTGAAATTCTTACCCAGGTATGTTGCAGCTCCACCTATTGCATTAAGGGGATTTTTTATCTCGTGGGCAAGGGTTGCAGCAAGTTCACCTGTGGCTGCGAGTCTGCTGAGCCTGTCCTGCTCGTCAATGGCGTTCCTTAGTTTTACCACCATCTCATTGAATGCTCCAGAAAGCTCTCCTATTTCATCATTGCTTGTGATCTCCACCTTTTTATTAAAACCCTCTTCCACCAGTGTATCTACTGAACTCTTGAGATTCAATATGGGTTTTATCAATCGTATGATCATTCCCAGACCAAAGAGGAGTGCAGAGGCAAGGGTAACCAATAATAACAGAAAGACAAGCATTCTTCTCCCCATAATCTGGATAGGATGTATGTTTTCATAGAACACTATGGTTCCAAAAACAAGTAGTGGTATTGCTGCAAGAAGACTAAATGCTGAGAGTGCCCTGTAGAGTATACTACCACCAAGGCGTTTGAATTCCTCCTGATTCATACTAAAGAATAGTATTCCAAATCCCAATGGCCTGAATATGTGACCATAAAGCCACACCTTAGAGCCTATTGGTGCAGGAAAGAATAAAAAAATGGCTGAAATACAAATAAAGGCATGCCCGATACCAGAGTATATAAAGTTTTTTGAGCCAGTCCTGTAGAAGGCGGCAAAATAGAGCATGCATACGATACCTGAAAGATAGGCTATACTGAGCCATACAAGAGGTCTGAATTCTCCAAATATAGGCAGTTCTTTATAGATATCAGGTATAAGAAATATAAGAAGTCCAAAATAAATAAAAGGGAATAGACTCCATCTCCATGGTCTTTCAGAGGAAAGTCCTATTATCAGTGTAAGAAGTCCAAAACAATAGCTGACAAGTGTTTGATATAAAAGGTTCTCATCCAGTCTGAATGTATGTATAAAGGCATGGATAAAACTGCTCAGAGATAAAATTAAAAAAGCTGACCCTATCAGATAAAGTCTGCTTTTTAGTTCATCTCCCTGTTGATTATAACTCTCCCTCCTGGCAAGAAAGACCCTTCGAGCAATTAAGACACATATTGATGCTATCAAGATCTCTTCGATAATATGGTAGGTTATTAGATACTCCTCCCCTATTCTTGTTAAGGTAATCTCAAACATAGTTGCTTCACTCATTTTTACTATCTTTCTTTAATGTTCAGCGCCTCTTATTTAATTTTACCTTAATTACCCTGATGCTGTAAAATATATCTGATAATGTGCATTTTTGACAATACCACAGGTGGAGGATTTTTATGAAAATTCGTGGAAAGACATGGAAGTTTGGCGCAGATATTGATACAGATGCCATCATACCTGCCCGCTATCTTAACACATCTGACCCAAAGGAACTGGCCCTGCATGTGATGGAGGATGCTGACCCTGAATTTCCAAAGAAGGTCAGGGTTGGAGACATCATTGTAGCAGATAAAAACTTTGGTTGTGGCTCTTCCCGTGAACATGCGCCTATAGCCATTAAGGCTGCAGGTATACAGGCTGTTGTGGCGAAAAGTTTTGCCAGAATATTCTTCAGAAATGCCTTCAACATAGGGTTGCCTATATTCGAATCACCCCAGGCAGTTGAGGGTATCAGTGAGGGTGACGAGATAGAGATTGATGCAGACTCTGGCACAATAACCAATCTTACGAAAAAGGAAGTCTATCAGGCAAAACCAATACCGCCCTTTATGCAGGAACTTATAAAGGCAGGTGGATTGGTGGAATGGACAAAGAAAAAGATAAAGGCAGCATAAAAACCACTGACATATTTATTACAGACTATGACCTATACCTTTTTAATGAGGGTAATAATTTCAGATCATATGAAAAACTTGGCGCTCATATTATAGAATTGAATGGTATCCAGGGTGTCCACTTTGCCCTATGGGCACCAAATGCCGAGTCGGTCAGTGTGATAGGGTCTTTTAATGACTGGGACCCTTCTGCTCATCCCATGTCTCCCATTGGCTCCTCTGGGGTCTGGAGCCTTTTTATACCTGATGCAAAAGAGGGAGACCTTTATAAGTATCATATCAGATCGCACAAAAATGATACTATAAGAATAAAGTCAGACCCCTATGGATTCTTCTTCGAGGTGCGTCCAAAAACAGCAACGATCATCTATAACATAGACAGATATACCTGGAACGACCATGAATGGATGGAAACAAGGAAGCGCACTGACCAGTTGACAAAGCCCTTCAGTATTTATGAGGTTCACTTGGGATCATGGATGAGAAAAGAAGATGGTTCGTATCTTTCATATAGGGAGCTTGCAGAGAGGCTTATACCCTATGTGCAGGAGATGGGCTTTACCCATATTGAGTTATTGCCTGTTACAGAGCATCCTCTTGATGAATCATGGGGCTATCAATGTACAGGTTATTTTGCTCCTACAAGCAGATATGGGACTCCTGAAGAGTTTATGTATTTTATAGACCAATGTCATCAGGCAGGCATAGGAGTAATACTTGACTGGGTACCTGCCCATTTCCCAAAGGATGATTTTGCGTTAAGGTATTTTGATGGTACATGTCTCTATGAGCATGAAGACCCACGAAAAGGAGAACATCAGGACTGGGGCACACTTATATTTAATTATGGCAGGAATGAGGTTAGGAGCTTCCTGATTTCATCTGCCTGCTTCTGGCTTGATAAATACCATATAGATGGGCTGAGGGTGGATGCTGTGGCATCCATGCTGTACCTTGACTATTCCCGTAAGGATGGCGAATGGATACCGAATATCTATGGAGGCAGGGAGAACCTTGAGGCCATAGATTTCATAAAAAAGTTCAATGAGGTGGTGCATCTTTACTGGCCTGGTGCTGTGACAATTGCTGAGGAATCCACAGCCTGGCCAGGTGTTTCAAGACCTACATATCTGGGAGGACTTGGTTTTACAATGAAATGGAACATGGGATGGATGCATGATATACTTGAATACTTTACAAAGGACCCCATATTCAGGAAGTATCATCATAGCAATCTAACCTTTGGTCTTCTTTATGCATTCAGTGAGAATTTTGTTTTACCACTGTCACATGATGAAGTGGTTCATGGCAAGAAATCACTTCTTGATAAGATGCCAGGAGACGCATGGCAGAAATTTGCTAATCTCAGGGCCTTATTGGGATTTATGTTTGGGCATCCAGGAAAGAAACTCTTTTTTATGGGTGGAGAGTTCGGACAGTGGTGGGAGTGGGATTGTAATTCATCACTACAGTGGCATCTACTACAAGAAGAACAGCACAAAAAATTACATCAGTATGTTAAAGACCTCAATCGCATCTACAAAACTGAACCTGCCTTGTATGAAGTGGACTTTCATCATGACGGGTTCGAATGGATAGACTTCTCAGATGCCCAGCAGAGCATTATCTCTTTCATGAGAAAGGCTCGAATGTCTGACAACTTTCTAATCTTTGTATGTAATTTTACCCCTGTGCCAAGAGAAAATTATCTTATTGGCGTACCAGAGAAGTGCTTTTATCGCGAGGTGCTTAACAGTGATTCATCAATATATGGTGGCTCAAATATGGGTAACTTAGGTGGTGTAATAGCTGTTGAAAATCCTGTACATGGAAGGCCATACAGTATCGAGATAACCCTGCCTCCCCTGAGTGTGCTTATCTTCAAACCAGAATTGAAATAGATGACCGGCCTTCTCAAGAAATTTACTCACAAGATAATCAATCAGAAATTGTCCACTATGGAATCTGTACTCTTCGTTGCCCTGGATGACGAGTTTTATGTCTATGGTGGATTGGGTGATTCACAGATAAAATCCTCTCTCATTAAACTCTTTGGTATGATGAATATAAATTCCCTGCTCGTTGCCTTTCCATCTCCACCTTATAATCTAATTCTTCAAGAACTCCTGCGATGGGGTAGAGTGGATAAGGAGAGGATTATACCAGAGGATTGTGAAACGCGTACCTTTTTTCATGATATTCCCGTGATAAGGGATTTTGACAGTTCTGCACTGTACAGAGCCCTTTCTGAAAGGAAATCTGTGATTATAGAAGGGGTGCCAGCCATTGTAAGTTATGGCACTGTTTCACCAGAACAGGCCTTTGTTTCCTTCAGTTCCACCTGTTTTTCCACCTTTGTAAAGTACTTCTATGATAGCCTTGCGTACTTTAAAAAATCCTCCTATGAAGATAGAAGAAGGGATGAAACCTTTAAAGCAATAAAGAGCTATATCAAGCCAGTGGACAGAACAGATATCCATCTAACAAGAGGCACGCCATCTGATGTGAAGGCATTAATGAATATGATGATAGAGGCCGGCAGGATTATAGTAGAAAAAAGACTTGTGGATTCCTATTTTGGCAATATCTCGGCCTGCATGAATGATACCATCTATATAAGTGAAACATCCGCCTCCCTGGATGAACTGGAGGGTGCGATTGATGCTGTCCCCATAGATG
>JALUSH010000066.1 GCA_027016675.1 Thermodesulfovibrio sp. | reverse complement strand
ATTTAATAATATAAAAGGGAGTGAAGGCTGTGGAGAACAAATACATAATCCTTGGCACTGCAGGACACATAGACCATGGCAAGAGTCAGCTTGTGAAGGCACTCACAGGAGTTGACCCTGACAGGTTGAAAGAGGAAAAGGAGCGAGGCATTACCATTGATCTTGGCTTTGCTGATATCGAGTATCCTGATGGTGTTCGCGTTGGTATAGTGGATGTACCAGGCCATGAGCGGCTTGTGAAGAACATGCTTGCAGGTGCCGGAGGGATTGATCTGGTTGTACTTGTCATTGCTGCAGATGAGGGTATCATGCCTCAGAGCCGTGAACATCTGGCAATATGTAACCTGCTTGGTATCAAGTCAGGCATTATAGCGATTACCAAGACAGACCTTGTTGATAAAGAATGGCTTGAGATGGTTATTGAAGAGGTAAAAGAGTTTGTAAAGGAGACATTTCTTCACAATGCTGAGATTGTACCTGTATCATCACTGACAGGGGAAAACATAGAATTGCTCAAGGAAAAGATTCACGAGCTTGCCATGAAAGAGGAGCCCAAAAGTGCTGATGGTCTTTTCAGGCTTCCCATTGACCGGGTCTTTACACTGAAAGGGTTTGGCACAGTGGTTACAGGAACGGTGCTTTCAGGTAGTATAGGTCTAAACGATGAGGTTGAGATACTACCGGCAGGTATAAGATCAAGGGTGAGGGGGCTTCAGAGCCATGGCAGGGCCATAGAAAGAGGTTATGCCGGGCAGAGACTTGCTATCAACCTCCAGGGAGTAGAGAAGAAGGCTCTCAAAAGGGGCGATACAGTGGTGCTGCCAGGCAGATTCAGGATTACCCATAACATTGATGCCAGAATCAGTCTGCTGAATGACGCACCAGTATTAAAGAACAGATCTAATATTCATTTTCATCTGGCCACATCAGAGGTAGTCGGTAGGGTGATTCTGTACGATCATGAAGAGCTTAATCCGGGAGAGGAGACATTCTGCCAGATAAGGCTTGAGGAACCTGTGCTTGCTGTATCAGGAGATAGATTTATAGTAAGAAGATTCTCTCCAGTGGAGACCATCGGCGGCGGCATTGTGCTTGATCCCTGGGCAAGAAGACGCAGGAAGAAGGAAGGACTTGATGACATGGTGGTTTATGAAGAAGGCAGCCTGAGGGACAAGATAGAGACAAAGATCAAGAAAGCAGGACTGAAAGGGATAGTCACTGACAGCATACCTGGATGGATAAATGAAGGTGTCAGGGAGTGCCAGAAGGCAGTGCAGTCTCTTATTGACAGGGGGAAAATCTACAAATATAACAACAACCTGATCCACGGAGATACCTATAAGGCATTAAAAGAACGGATAATAGAGACCCTTGAGAGATTCCACAAGAACAATCCATTAAAAACAGGTATGTCAAAGGAGGTATTAAGGGGTCTCTTTGGTATTAAGCCTGAGTTGTTTGATGGAATACTCTCCATTACTGATGAGATTGAGGTAGAAAAGGATGTGATCAGACTCAAGGGGTTCAAAGTGGCTGTGACAGAAGGTTTCCAGAAGATTAAAAAGGACATCCTGAATTTGATGCAGGAGAAGAGGTTTCTGCCTCCCACAAAAAATGAACTCGCCCAGTACTTTGGTATGAAAGAAAAAGAGATTGATGATATACTCAGACTGATGACAGAGGAAGGTGAACTTGTAAGACTTACTGATTCTATCTATTTAAGGACTGAAGACTACAGTACCATGATAGACAGGATTATAGATTTCTTTAATAATAACGATGCCATGACAGTGGGGCAGTTCAGGGACCTCCTTGGTACATCAAGAAAATATGCGCTTCCCTTTCTTGAGTATCTTGACTCAAACAGGTATACCCTCAGGGTGGGTGATGTGAGGAAGATCCATCCATCCTTCAAAAAGCAGATAACAGCAGGAAAAGAGTAATGAAGGCCATTGTGGTGATACCTGCCCGGCATGGCTCAACAAGGCTTCCTGGAAAGCCTCTGGTTGATATCCATGGCAGACCTCTTATACAGTATGTCTATGAAAACGCCAGGAAGGCTCGACTGTCAGAGAAGGTGATTGTGGCAACAGACGACAGGAGGGTCTTTGATGCTGTAAAGGCCTTTGGTGGAGATGTGGTTATGACATCTCCAGAGCATCCCTCAGGGACAGACAGGATAGCAGAGGTTGTGAAGGATATGTCTGTGGAGGTAGTTGTCAATCTACAGGGTGATGAACCAATGATCAGGCCTGATATGATAGATGAGGTAATCACCATACTTTTTGAGGACAAAAGGGCCCATATGGGAACACTTGTTAAGAGAATAGACGATATCGCTGATGTCATGAATCCAAATGTGGTAAAGGCAGTGTTTGATAAGGAAGGGTTTGCCTTGTATTTCTCCCGTTTACCAGTGCCATTTTACAGGGATATGTTTGCAATAAACCCCCATGAATCAGATAAAGAGGTTGTTTTTCAGTTCTCCTGCCCGTCAGATGGAGGTTACAGATTCTTCAAGCATATCGGCATATACAGTTACAGAAAGGATGTACTGTTGCAGCTTACAGGAATTCCTCCTACAGAGCTTGAGATTGCAGAGAGGCTAGAACAGTTACGGGCCCTTCAGGAGGGTTTTAAGATAAAGATCAAAGAAACCGCATATGATACCGTGGGGGTGGATACTGAAGAGGATTTGATACGGGTTAGAGAACTTCTCGGATAGTGTATAGAAATAGATATTGAGCATTTTTATGGTTTAGGGTAGAATATATAAGAGCCCTCGTAGCCTTGTCCTGACATGGGTTAAGGGGGGATAGATAAGAAATATACATAAGATATCCTTTATATTTCGATCAGGAAGATAAAAATACTACCTATAACCATAAAAGGGAGATGCTTTGAGATTCAGTTTAAGGAATAAACTTCTTGTCCTGAATTTTTCGATTGTTATCCTGACAGGACTTTTTGTTCTGCTTACTCTCCACAATGCCTTTATTGAAAGGCTTCAGAAGGAACTGCAGAAGAGAGGCATCTTCATGGCACAGCATCTTGCCCGCACAGTAGAGGAGGATCTTCGCAGAGAAAATTATCCCGGTTTAAAAACAAGGTTATATGATTTTATGAATACTGATAATGACATTGTATATATACTTGTAAAGAATAACAAAGGGGAAATTATTGCACATACCTTCAAGGAGGGTCTTACTCCTGAGCTTAAGGATATGGAGGTACCAGATACAACAGCGTCTCCTCATATAGTGAGATTCAAAACAGATAAAGGTGATGTATTTGATATTACGGCTCCTGTTTCAGATGGACAATTAGGCATTGTCCATCTGGGACTGGCAGGAAAGCCCATCACCGAGAGTATCTCTGCTTTACAGAAGAAGACGATCGAAATTATTCTGTTTGTTCTCATTATCAGTACAGCGATTTCACTGTATTTCTCAATGAAGATAATCCGTCCGTTAAAGTCACTTGAGCAGGCAAGTCAGGAGCTTGCAAAAGGTAACCTGAAATACCGGGTCGATATCAAAACTGCTGATGAGATAGGCCTTCTTGCAAAAAACTTTAATGCCATGGCTGAAAATATCGAAAGGATGCACAGGGAGTTGACAGAGTCATACAGGGAACTTGAACAGGAGGTCAAGGAACGCAAGACCATACAGGCTGAGCTTGACAGGTCAATAAGATTCTTGAATAATATCTACGACAGTATCATTGATCCCTTTGTTATACTTGATCGTAACTTCAAGATTATAAGGGCAAACAATGCCTATGCATCATTAAAAAACAGGACTGTTGAGGAACTGATCAACAAAACCTGCTACAGGGTGCTGGAGGGAAGAGACAGTGTTTGTGATGGTTGTGTAATTGAAAAGACCCTGAAATTGGGCAGAACCTGTGTTAAGGAAAAGAGGGTAATACGACCTGACGGTACACAGGCCTGGCTTGAGCTTTATACCTATCCACTCTATGATCAGGACAATCAGATAACCCATGTCATAGAATACACCAGGGATATAACAGATAAAAAGAATGCAGAGGAACAGAGACAGAGAATGATTGAGGAACTGGAAAGGATATCACGAACAGATAGTGTTACAGGGCTCTATAACAGGAGGGCCCTTCTGGAACTACTTGAATATAATCTCAAGAGATCACAACGATACAAAACAAGACTATCTGTTATATTAACCGATATAGACAGATTCAAATTCATAAACGATAACTACGGGCATCCCGTGGGTGACGAGATAATAAGAAGGGTTGGCAGACTCATAAAGGACACCCTCAGGGCATCTGACATTATGGGCAGATACGGAGGTGATGAGTTCTTATTGATCCTTTCTGATACAGGGCTTGATGGTGCAATGGAGCTTGCAGAGAGAATAAGACGGGTTGTTGAAAAGACAGATTTTGTAATAAATGAAAATCTTGTCCTGAGGATTACAATAAGTCTTGGTGTTATTGATTGTACAGACATGACCGATGTGGATGAGATTATACGCCTTGTAGATGATGCCCTTTATGCATCTAAAAAGGCAGGACGGAACAGAAGTTATACAATCACTGTAAGTTAGAGATATCCTGTCCTCTCCATGTTTTGTCATTTCCCTGTTGCCGATTCCGGGAGGAAAAAGGACATTCCGCCCTGAAGATGGTGTATAATAAACCTGAATAGTATATTGATTATGACTATGTTAAAAGCAGAAAGGAATTCTCTTAAACTCCTTGCAGAAAGGCTCAGGAAGGTTCTGGGCAGCAACCTTATCTATCTTTTTGCCTTTGGTTCAAGGGTAAGAGGTGATTTCCACTGGGA
Organism: Thermodesulfovibrio sp.; assembly: GCA_027016675.1. Lineage (GTDB taxonomy): Bacteria > Nitrospirota > Thermodesulfovibrionia > Thermodesulfovibrionales > JdFR-85 > JAADHP01. Next base: position 408 of record JALUSH010000066.1, on the reverse strand, counting down.
ATCAGATTTTGATCTCTTAGTGGTAGTGAAAGAAAAGAACTACTCTATTGTCAGGTTGATTACAGATATCTGCTACTCGGTAGAAGAAGAGACAGGGATACCTTATTCCGCTGTGGTCAAGGATATTAAAGCCTTCAATGCTGAAAAAAAGTACAAGACAGGGTTCTACAGAAACCTCAAAGAGGAAGGAATAGCCATTTATGGAGAGGTTAACCACTGAAGAAAAGATAGCACTCTCTGACCTTAGATATGAAAAGGCAAAGGAGATGCTTTCAGATGCTTCTGAAACCCTGAAAATAAGGCTGTACAGCACATCTATAAACAGAAGTTACTATGCAGCACTTCATGCAGCAAGGGCACTTCTTATTCTTAAAGGTTCTGACCCTGTAACTCACGAGGGTACTATAA
>JALUSH010000065.1 GCA_027016675.1 Thermodesulfovibrio sp. | reverse complement strand
CGTTGGGCCTGAGAAGCTTGAGCGGATACTGAAGGCTATCAAAGAGGATTAGTACCGTATCCTCCTCCGCCAGGGGTTTTTATAATTACTGATTCTCCTGCTTTCATCCTGAGACTCACACGATGCTGGAGCTTACTGATCTTTCCATTAGTATCCCTGTAGAGATTTACCCCCCTATATCCGGACATGCCGCCTTTCAATCCAAAGGGAAGGCTCCTTCTTCTTTCTGAAATAATAGTTACTGTTGCTGGCATCAGGAACTGCATCTCTCTTATTATGCCATTACCACCTCTGTACAGCCCCTTGCCTCCTGAACCTCTCCTTATGGAGAATCTCTTGAGCCTCACACCAGGATGTCTCAGCTCAATTATCTCAGGGTCTGTTATCTTTGTATTGGTCATATGAACCTGTACTGCTGATGCACCATGAGATCCATCCATGGCACCCGAGCCACCACCAATGGTTTCATAATAGGGCACCTCTCCCTGAACCTCAAAGAGAATATTATTCATTGTACCCTGTGATGCTGCAGCCACACCAAAGGCACCAAGGAGCACATCCACTATCCTCTGGGATGTTTCCACATTGCCACTTGCAACCGCCACAGGATATTGAGGATTAAGCAGACTCCCCTCAGGAGCAATTATACTTACAGGCATGAGGCATCCACTGTTAAGGGGCATATCCTTTCCTGTAAGCACACGTAACACATAAAGCACTGCAGAGGCTGTTACAGAGAGTGGTGCGTTCAGATTATCCTTGTGGTGCTGTAAGGAAGTTCCACTAAAGTCTATTGTAGCAGTTGTTGTGGCAGGTGGGTCAGGACCATTCTGAACGGTGATTTTTACTGATATTCTTGACCCATCATCAAGAAAGTCACTGAAGGTAAATTCAGCCCTTTTCTCTCCATTAATAAGTTTAGACAGAACCTCTCTTACTGCCATCTCGGCATTTTTCTGTATAAATGCCATATACCTTCTAACTGTCTCATAACCATACCTGCTGATTACATACAGAAGCTCTGTCTCGCCCTTTCTGCAGGCTGCAAGCTGGGCCTTTATATCCTGAATAGACTGTTCAATATTTCTGACAGGATAGGTATGGTTACTTAAAATACCCCGTAGTTCATCTTCCATAAAGCGTCCATCTCTAAGAATACAGATGCTGTCTATTAATACCCCCTCCTCATCAATATGAGTAGACTCTGGCGGCATAGAGCCCGGTGTTTTGCCACCTATGTCTGCATGGTGGCCCCTTGCCGCTGTGAAAAACAACAATTCTCCGTTGGGTGAAAAAACAGGATACACCACCGTCAGGTCCGGCAGATGCGAGCCACCCCTGAAGGGATTGTTTGACAGATAGGCAACTCCCTGTTTTATACTCCCATAATGCTGCTCCAGCACAGCCTTTACTGTGTCGGCCATCGAACCAAGATGAACAGGTATATGGGGGGCATTTGCAACCAGCCCACCTTCAGGGTCAAAAACAGCACAGGAAAAATCAAGCCTCTCCCTGATGTTTACCGAAAGTGCCGTATTTCTGAGGGTATACCCCATCTCTGTAGCAATGCCCATGAACAGATTATTGAAAATCTCAAGCAGTACAGGATCTGCCCTGTCGATGTCTCTGGTATCAGCAGTATGGCTCTGATATCCTTTCGCCCTCCTGGCCTTTATCAGACCACTTGATAAAGCCTCTGCAACAAAGCCCTCCTCCACAACTATTGTTGTAAAATCATCTACAATCAAAGAAGGCCCCGTGATCATCATTCCCTCTGACAGGGCATCCCTTCTGTAAACAGGAACAGATATCCATCCTTTCTCGGTAAATAAAGACTGGTAAGAAACAGGCCCTGCTGAGGTGGCATCCTTTTTCTCCAGGGTAAACTCAGGGAAGAACTCTTCATCATCCATAATACTTACCCTCAGGGTAGCTGTTTCTACTACCATGTCATCTCTGTAGAAACCGAATACCCTTCTGTATCTTTCTATGAAACGAGCAAGCATATCCTCGAAGTCTGTCAAAGGTATAGTGAAAGTATACTCTGTATCCTTTACCCGCAGGTCTATCTCTTTAATGACTTTACATGAGTGGAAAGAACTCTCTTTGGAGAGTTCACCATATAACTCTTCAACCTTATTGATTATCTCTTCAAAGCTATCCCTGTTAAAGAGAGTAATATATGTCCTTGAGTTTTTTACCACAGGCATTGAAAGACCTATGCCATACGCAGAGAAAAGACCTGCAAGGGGATGAAAAAGTATCTCCTTTATGCCAAGCTCTGAGGCAACAGCGCAGGCATGCTGGCCTCCAGCCCCTCCATAACATACAAGGGTATAATCTCTCACATCCACACCCTTTGAGATGGAAATCTCCTTTATAGCCAGGGCCATCTTCTCATTGGCGATCCTGAGAAAGCCCAGGGCAATCTCTTCGGGTAGAAACTGTTTTGACAGTCTACCATTGATCTCTGTGGTTAACCGTTCAAACCCTTTTCTCACTAACGAGGAATCAATGGTTCCTTTTCTTTCAGGCCCAAAGGTTCTTGGCATATACTCTTTAACAAGTCTCCCGGTAAAGAGATTTGCATCTGTCACAGTAAGGGGGCCGCCAAAGCCATAGCAAGCAGGTCCTGGATCAGCGCCTGCAGATTCAGGTCCTACCATCAATCTCTCACCATCAAAGGAGAGTACTGAACCACCACCAGAGGCAATGGTATTTATATCCAGCATCTCTGTATGGATCTCTATTGCACTTATTCTCCTCTCATAGATTCTCTCAATTTCTCCATCAAATCTACATACATCAGTTGAGGTGCCACCCATATCAAACCCTATGGCACCTCTAAGCCCCATATTCTTTGAAATATCAACCACAGCCATCACACCACCAGCAGGACCTGACAGAAGTGCATCTCTTCCTTTAAATAATTCAGGACTTACAAGACCTCCTGAACTTATAAAAAACTCGATCTGTACATCTCCTATCTCCTGGCGAAGTTCTCTCAAATATCTCTCTATCACAGGAGCCAGATAGGCATCCACCACAGTGGCATTGCCCCTGGTGATAATCTTTATCTGCCTTGATACTGCCGAGGAGATCAGCACATCGTTAACTCCATGCTCTTTTAAGATCCTTGCTACCATCTCTTCATGAGCAGGGTTTCTCCACGAATGCAGTAGCACAACTGCCACTGTATCATAGTCGTCTGGATCGATACTCTTCAGCCTTGCGAGAAGGGATTCTACCTGTAGAGGTACTACAATATTGCCACTACTATCTATCCTTTCTTCCACCTCTACAACACCTGCATAGAGGATTTCTGGCTTTTTTATGCAGAGATCAAATATATCATCACGGCTCTGATAACCGATCTCGAGCATATCCCTGAACCCCCTTGTGGTGATCAACAACACCCTGCCACCCTTTCTTTCAAGCAGGGCATTGGTTGCCACTGTGGTGCCAAGCCGGATGGACTCAATCATGTCTGACGAAAGTGGGGTATGTTCTTTTATCTTAAGAACCCTTCTAATTCCCTCGATGGCAGGGTCCCTGTACAGCGGAGAGCGGGAAAGGAGTTTCAGGGTATGGAATCTGCCGTTGGGGTCCACACCAATCACATCTGTAAAAGTGCCTCCACGGTCAACTGCAAAACGCCATCTTCTTTTATTCTGGATTAACATCTGTCATCAGAACTCATAAAAAAAGAGAGACAGATTTTTCCCGTCTCTCTTTTTTTATTATCAAATAATCTCTATTGTTACTTCTTCAGATTTTTATTAAGACTGGCCTCTGCCCTTCTCAGGGCTGACTCTGCCTTATCAAGTGCCTCATCAGCCTTTGCCTCTGCCCTTGATGCAGCCATCTTTGCCTCTTCCACCATTGTCTTAATCCTTGCTAACTCAGCCTTTAATTCGTCGATACTATCAACTTTATCAGACAGTGCATTAACCTTGTTTTCAAGTGAAGAAACCTTACCCTCAAGCCCTGATATCCTCTGATCAAGGTTGTCTACCCTCTGGCTGACGGGTTCGATCTGCTTTGCTACATACTCCTTTGTGGCACAGCCCGTCAATGTTAATCCCATAATTAAAGTGAATAAAATAAGGCCTCTCTTCATTACTACCTCCTTTCCTATACTGTTGTTTTACTCATATCACCCATCTCCTTCTATATCAATCCCGGACAAAAGGGGTGACAGAATCCATATAAATAACATAGTCATTTACTCTCATGCATACATTATAGCAGAACTCTACCGATTTTGGAACAACCCCTACCTCTATGAGGTCTATTAACCCCCGGTGTTCTGGCATCTCATCAGTTCCCCTGTTGTCACAAGATAGGCTTCAAATAAAATAACTGAATCTGGGTATTTTTTTCAAGAGAAAGGCCCTGTTGAGTACTATTTAATACTAATAACCCAGTATCGCCCGGCAAATCGTCATGCCGAACTTGGTTCAGAATCTCCTCTTTTGCGTTTTAACTATCCAGCGGACTTTTCACTCCCATAATATTTCTCTTTGCCACATGGGTATAAATCATGGTGGTATTATAGTGGTATTTTACATTTTTAGTCATCTTTCTCCATATAAATACACATGTTTCTGTTACACCCTAACGACATTAGCAATTTTATCTTATTTTTCAAAGACTTTTGCTTGACAAACACCCTGTTTTCTGATAAAATGCCATCATCGGAGGAACAAGGGAATTGAGCTACTAACTTTCTTGATTTAAACACTGCGTTGGTGCAAATCATTGGAGCAGACAACCCATTCGGGGCTGTCACCTCGGTGCTAACACAGTGAATGCAGGCATTGCAAAATCCTGACGCACCGCCTGCGGTTGCTGCTCAATTCCGCATTATGTTTTAAAATTGCACGGGCATGAAGAAATATCCTAAGCCAGATGACATAATGGAATTATTGTCTAAGAATCTCAACAAGGCGTATTTAAACCAAGCAAAGAGATTCGAGGGCATAATTCAATTCTACCTGGCCCACGATGATCATAATATTGATTGCCATTTTAAAATTACCCAAAATGGTATTTTTTTCATAAAAGGGATTTCAGATAGTGCTAACGTAACGGTCAAAGCATCTTTGTATGATTGGCTTGATTTGGCAGCAGGCAGATTAAATCCAGTTTTGGGCGTGCTCACAAAAAAGCTAAAGTTTACTGGCGATACATCATTTCTTAAAAATTTCATGGGAGCATGTAAGTTTGAAGTTAATATAGATAACTTTGATGATCC
>JALUSH010000064.1 GCA_027016675.1 Thermodesulfovibrio sp. | reverse complement strand
AAAGAAGTAGGAGATCTCAAATTTTGCTGATTCAGGAGAGTCTGAACCATGGACGGTATTCTTCTCCACATCTGTTGCAAAGTCTGCCCTTATGGTGCCAGGGGCTGCATCTCTGGGATTTGTTGCTCCCATAATATCCCGAACCTTGGATATTGCATCCTCTCCCTCCACGACCATAACCACCACAGGGCCTGAAGACATAAAGTCTGTTAAACTCTCATAAAATGGTTTGTCTTTATGAACAATATAAAATCCCTTTGCCTCTTCCTTGGTCATTCTTATCTTTTTCAGGGCAGCAATCCTTAAACCTGCTGCTTCATATCTCCTGATTACCTCTCCTATTATGTTCTTCTCAATACCATCTGGTTTGATTATGGACAGAGTCCTTTCAACCATGATCTCAACCTCCTGACTCTAAGATTATGATGAATCCCTTACAGACTTATCTTCTCAACCAATCGCTTCACTGCAAGTGAAGACTCAAACAGGGCCTTCTTTTCTTCTTCTGTCAGGTCTAATTCCACTATCTCTTTAACCCCCTGTGCATAAAGACGCACTGGCACACCTGTATATACACCATCAATCCCATACTCTCCCCTGAGGAAGACAGAGCATGGAATGATCTCATCTTTGATTTCAAATATATTTTCAACCATCTCCACCACTGAGGCAGCAGGGGCATAATATGCACTCCCTGTCTTTAATAACCCAACGATCTCTGCTCCTCCATTCCTTGTGCGCTCGACTATCTTTTTTATCTTCTCCTCATCCAGGACCTCTGTAATTGGTCTTCCCTTTACCTCTGTAAATCTGGGCAGGGGAACCATCAGGTCTCCGTGACCACCAAGCACAAGTGCCCTGACATCCTCAGGATGTGAGCCTGTCTCAAGTGCTATAAAGGTGCGCATCCTTGAGGAATCAAGCACACCGCCCATCCCTATCACCCTCTCTGGAGGGAACTCTGAAACCCTCTGAGTAATCTGGGTCATTGCATCCATGGGATTTGTCACGACAATGACAATGCACTCAGGATTTACCTCTCTGATCTTTACAGCAATGTCTTTTATTATCTCTGCGTTTGCCTGAAGGAGGTCATCCCTGCTCATGCCAGGTTTTCTCGCAAGCCCTGCTGTTACTACTACTATATCTGAGTCTCCTATCTCTCTAAAGTCATTTGTCCCCCATACTTTTGCCTCAGAATTCCACAAAGGACATGCCTCCTGTATATCAAGGGCCTTTCCCTGGGGAATACCCTCAACAATATCTATAAGCACCACATCTGCAAGATCACGCTCTGCAATGAGTTGGGCAGTAGTGGTGCCCACATTACCTGCTCCTATTATTGCTATCTTCCTTCTCATTCCAAGGAAAACAATTATACGGCATTCCTCAAAAAATAATCTACACGAAAGGGTATTGTTTCATCATTTCTATTTATTTACCCCCTGAAAGGGACTCAAAAAGTCCTGAAAGCCATGATGATTTTTTAAAAAGTGTATAACCGCATTGC
>JALUSH010000063.1 GCA_027016675.1 Thermodesulfovibrio sp. | reverse complement strand
TTTAAAACACCGTCTTTATAAATGGCCCTTCCAGAAGAAGGATCGATTGTAACAGGTATATGGATTCTTCGCCTGAAAGTATTGAATTCCCTTTCCATACAGATATATCTCACGTTCTTTTCCTCTTCTGGTTTTTGTTTTATTCCTTCAATCATCAGTTCATTGCCATAAACCTTGATTATTATATCCTCAATCCTTATGCCTGGTAGATCCACTAAAACAATAACCGTATCCTCTGTTTCATAGATATCAACAGGTGGATAGTCCTCTCGAGGTTCACACTTAAAATAATAAATCTCCCTGAAAAATTTCATCCCTCTTTCTGACCTGTCTTTTTCTGTTTTCTCAATTCATCAGCTATGGAGATTATATAGTCTTTAAATCTGTCAGCAACAATGGGGGATTTCAGGGCGAAGTTTACCGTGGCCTTTAAGAAACCAAACTTATCACCTGCATCATAACGACGTCCTCTAAAGACATAACCATAAACAGAGCGTTTCTTTAATAATCCCTTGAGGGCATCAGTAAGTTGATACTCTCCGCCACGTCCAGGTCGCATGCGTTCCAGTATCCTGAAGATGTCAGGGGTTAGGATGTATCTGCCTATTATGGCAAGATTGCTTGGGGCATTCTCTGGCTCTGGTTTCTCAACGAAGTCGGTAATCCTGTATATATTTTCTCCTTCAGCCTCGCCCTGAATCACGCCATAGAGATGAATCTCTTCCCTTGGAACCTCCTCAAGTGCAACAATAGGACAGTCCAGTTCCTCATAAAGCTTTATCATATTTTGCAATAGATTGTCCTCAGGCTCTATCACATCATCACTCAGCAATACAGCAAAGGGTTCATCCTTGACAAAGGGTTTTGCTCTGAGGATAGCATGACCAAGGCCAAGGGGTCTGCCCTGCCTGACATAGGCAAAATTAAGATGACTCAACCTATTTATCTCCTCAAGAAGCTGTTTTTTCCCTTTCTGCTTAAGGTTTTCCTCCAGTTCATAGACAGTGTCAAAGTGGTCCTCAAGGGTTCTTTTGTGACGTCCTGTGATTATAATGAACTCGTTTATGCCACAGGCCTCAGCCTCTTCTACGGCATACTGTATCATTGGTTTATCCACGATGGGTAGCATCTCCTTGGGAGCTGCCTTGGTAGCAGGCAGAAATCTCGTTCCCAGCCCTGCAGCAGGTAATAGTGCCTTTTTAACCATGCTCATTTCCCGCCCTCCTTTTGAATATGTATTTTATACCTTTTGTACCCCCTGTATCGTTCCTGGGGTTAAATGTTATTTTTACCAAAGATACGTGGTATAGAAAAGCAATCTGTTCAAAATTAAGCAATTTAGCACTGAATTTTTATATGTCGCTCTGAATGCTGTAGTAGTATGTTACGGCGAACTTGTCTAAAATATAATGCTATATTAAAATCTCATCTGACAGTACTCTGCCTCATAATCCTGAAGTTCTGTAATCCTTGGATGATCACTGCAGACAGGACAATCAGGATTTTTAGGTACCTTTACCTTTCTGAAATTGGTTTCAAGGGCATTGTAGATAAGTAATTGGTTCTTTAGAGGTTGCCCTACTCCGAGTATAAGTTTAAGCACCTCCATTGCCTGTAGTGCACCAATCACACCTGGCAGTGCTCCAAGCACGCCTGCTTCCTGACAGGAAGGTACTAGGCCTGGTGGAGGCGGTTCTTCAAAGAGACAGCGATAGCAATGTCCTTCTCGTGGGATAATAGTGGTAACCTGTCCTTCAAATCTGAGGATTGCTCCGCTTACCAGAGGTTTGCCTGCCATAACACAGGCATCATTGACAAGGTATCTTGTGGGAAAGTTGTCACTTCCATCCACCACGATGTCATAGTCCTTTATCAGATCCATGATCATGTCCTTGTTCAGCCTTTCCTTTACGGCATGGACCATTACATCAGGGTTTAATGCTTCAAAGGTCATCTTTGCAGAGTCGGCCTTTGGCATGCCGATACGCTCTGTACTGTGTGCAATCTGGCGCTGCAGATTGCTTAGTTCAATAGTGTCATTGTCAACTATCCCTATAGTGCCCACACCTGCTGCTGCAAGATAGTAGCCTACAGGACATCCAAGCCCACCAGCACCCACGATCAATACCTTCGCCTGAAGAAGTTTTTTCTGACCCTTCCCCCCTACCTCTGGCAAAATTATATGACGGCTGTAACGATGTATCTGTTCATCTGTAAATTCCATATTACTCACGCTCCTTTCTTATAAGGATAACCCAATCGGTTTCATTTATTTTCTCTACCTTGAGTACTCTGTGTCCATGGTCCTCCATGGATTTTGGAATACTTCTTGAAGCTTCTGGATAGTCAAGTATTATTTCAAGCACCTGCCCCACCTCCATTTCCTCGATAGCAAGTTTGGATTTGACAAATGTATAAGGGCAGATCAGTCCTTTTATATTTATGCTTCTGTCAGGCTTAATCTCTTCCATTGTTACCTCCTTGAGGTGGAAAGGATAAAATTAATTATAACATAAAATCGCCGATTCTTTAATCCTCCTGGCCCTCCACACGTATAAGCATCGTTCTGTCAGCTACTACATCAAGGGTGTCTATCTCTTTGATGGCCTTCTGTACATCTGACTCAATCGCTCTGTGTGTCAGCAGCACCAGGGGAACTGCACCGCCAATACTCCTGCCCTTTTGTATTACTGCTGCTATGCTGATCTTATGCCTTCCCAGCACACCTGATATCTTTGAAAGTACACCAGGTCTGTCAATAGCTGTAAAACGGAAATAATATTTTGACTCTATCTCTCCCATAGGTTTTATTCTCAGGTATGTCTTTTTGCCTATGAACTGGATATCCTCTGATAGATTACATCTGCTCGAGATCTTCTTCGATATATCCACAATATCAGACACTACAGCGCTACCGGTGGGCATATCTCCTGCACCACGACCATAATAAAGGGTCTCACCTACAGCATCTCCCATCACATATACAGCATTGAGCACTCCGTCAACCTTTGATATAAGATAATTTTCAGGAATCATTGTGGGGTGAACCCTTATCTCAACCTCACCATCAGCAGCCTTGGCTATGGCAAGGAGCTTTATTTTGTATCCCAGTTCCATAGCAAACTCTATGTCCTGAGCTGTTATACCTGTTATGCCTTCAGTGTAAACCTGGTCGTAACTGAGAGGGATACCAAAGGATAAGGAGGCAAGGAGGGTTAATTTGTGGGCTGTATCAATACCCTCGATGTCAAAGGTTGGATCTGCCTCAGCATAGCCAAGCCTCTGTGCCTCTCTGAGGGCATCCTGGAATTCTATCCTCTCTTCCAGCATCCGTGTAAGGATATAGTTTGAAGTGCCATTGATAATTCCATAAATGGACAGAATCCTGTTTGCCACAAGTCCTTCCTTGATAACTTTGATCACCGGAATTCCACCTGCAACAGATGCTTCATAGCCAATGGCTACCCCTCTTGTCCTGGCCTCTTTGAATATTTCTGTACCATTGGTGGCAAGAAGTGCCTTATTTGCTGTTACTACATGCTTGCCATTCTGGATAGCCTTAAGTATGAATTCCTTTGCAGGATTGATTCCTCCAATCAACTCCACAACTATATGTATATCAGGATTTTCAAGTATATCCTCCATTACATTTGTTGTTAATACGCTGGATGGAACAGATATTCCTCGGTCTCTCTCTATATCAAGATCTGCTATCTTAAGAAGTTCGATATCCAGCCCTGTCTTTTCCCTGATGATCTCTTTATTCTCAATGAGTATCCTTGCTGTCCCTGTTCCGACTGTGCCAAAGCCAATGATTCCCACGTTGATCTTCATTTAAACAACCTCCTGATACCCTTTATAGCCTGACGTATTCTGTGTTCGTTTTCAACAAGGGCAAATCGTACAAACTCATCCCCTCCTTCGCCAAAACCAATACCGGGTGATACGGCTACCTTTGCCTCCTTGAGTAGAAACTTTGCAAACTCAAGTGACCCCATCTTAACATAGGGCTCCGGAATCCTTGCCCAGACAAACATGGTAGCCTTTGGAGGGTCTATCTTCCACCCTATGCGATTCAATCCCCTGCACAGGGTGTTGCGTCTTTTCTCATAGGTCTTTCTTATCTCTTCCACGCATTCCTGCGGGCCTCTCAAGGCAATTATACTTGCAATCTGAATGGGTTGAAACATTCCGTAGTCAAGATAGCTTTTTATCTTTGTGAGAGCTCCGACAAGTTCTCTGTTTCCGACACAAAAGCCTACACGCCATCCTGCCATGGAGTAACTCTTGGTAAGGGAGAAGAATTCCACTCCTACATCTCGGGCCCCAGGTACCTGAAGAAAGCTCGGAGCCTTGAAACCATCATAGACAAGGTCAGCATAGGCAAAGTCATGGATAACTATTAAATTATTCTCTTTAGAGAATTCTACCACTCTTTTGAAGAATTCAAGATCAATTACCTCAGTAGTTGGATTATGTGGGAAATTGATAATAAGCAGTTTTGGCCTTGGCCATGTATTCTTGTATGCCTTTTCAAGCTCCTCAAGAAAATCAATTCCAGGACCTATAGGTACACTTCTGACCTCACCGCCAGCTATTATGACACTGTAGGGATGTATGGGGTATGCTGGTGTAGGTGTTAATGCAACATCTCCAGGCTCCACAATAGCAAGTGCAAGATGGCTTAACCCTTCCTTAGACCCAATGGTTACAACAGCCTCGGTCTCTGGGTCCAGGTCCACATCAAAACGTCTTTTGTACCATTCACAAATTGCCATTCGTAACTGGGTGATGCCCCTTGAGGCTGAGTAACGATGATTTTTGGGGATCTTTGCTGCCTCACAGAGCTTTTCCACTATGTGGGGTGGCGTGGGCAGATCAGGGTTACCCATGCCAAGGTCAATGATGTCTTCGCCTCGCCTTCGTGCCTCGTACTTGAGGGTATTCACAATTGAGAATACATAGGGCGGTAACCTGTTAATTCTGTTGAAGGAAAATATGTCCCTGTCACGATGTTCAGTCATGGGATACCTCTTTTTATCAATATAATTTCTGTATTTTACATATTATTATGGAATAAAAACAACTTAAATTTTTGATATAGAAGGTGTGATTATAATGGTGGGCAGGGACGGAATCGAACCGCCGACACGAGGCTTTTCAGGCCTCTGCTCTACCGACTGAGCTACCTGCCCGGTAAGAAGAGCATGAGTTTAATGAGTTATTAGGAGATTGAATATATTAGTATAAAAAACTACTAAA
>JALUSH010000062.1 GCA_027016675.1 Thermodesulfovibrio sp. | reverse complement strand
TTTATAGTATTAATGGAGTTAAAGATATTTTCAATGGCCGAGGAGGTTTGATTGATAAAGGATGAAAAGGAAGCTGTACTGTCAGATATATTTTTGATTGATTCCTTCATCTCATAAAGGATGGTGAGGGTAGACTGGGTATGGCTGTGTAAATTATTTACAGAATCAGCGACCTCATCCATAGACCTGTTTATTCTGTGGGTTGATATTACTATGCCAGAAGAGTCTTTTAACTGTCTTTCAGAACCTTCAATTAGAGTATTTATACTTTTCTTCAGAGTATCTGTGAATCTGGTTACCTCTTGAAGAGAATACCTGATTCTTTTTATCAGAGAGGTTAAGCCTTTCCTCATGGAATCTATCGAATCTACAAGCCTGCCTATCTCATCAATGGAGGGCGATTGGATAGTCTTTGTGAGGTCTCCTCTGGATATCTGACCAGCAACTATTAGTACATCTTTGATAGGCTTTACAATTCTTCTCTCAATGGTAAGAGGAATGACGATAACAAGACCTGTGATCGAAAATAGAAGGGCAATTAAAACCCTGAAAACCATATTGCTTACATTTTCTTCTATCCTCTTAAGGGATGTCTTTATCAGGATTGCACCCCGATAAGGAGAACTTGTGCCATGACATCTCTGACAGGCAGACTCATTTTTCAATAATTTTAGATGGGTAAAAGAGGTGCTACCTTTTTGAGGCCTTATATATAGCTTAATTGAATCCTCTTTTATGAGACGCTCTATTGTATCTCGACTCAGGAGTTTTTCTTTCTTTTCACTAAACACAGAATAACCTCTCATGTTAACTATTCTGATTGATTCGATCTCTTCTGTTTTCTCAAGATTTGTTGTTAATTCCCTCAGGATGTAAGGTTCGCCTTTAAGCATTGCGGTTTTTATAGCACCGTAAACTGATTCTGCAAAGAGTTCCCATCTTTTTTCGTTCAACCTGTAGATTTCCTTTTTTCTATTATCAATCTCTAATGCAATAAAGGGTGTAATAAGAATCAACATTGTAAGAAGTACAATGACAGTAATCTTTCCTGAAAGCCTTTCTATTAACGGATTGATTTTAAAATTCATAGCCCTGTCTTATTTAGTTCCTCTATCCTATTGATAGAGCCGTTATTATGAGTGATTAGACTCTGTGGTCTGTTTTAAGTTAATTCCGAATCCAGCGATAAGGTTCATTGCAGTGGTATATCCTCCTTATACTTACAACTGGATTTGGGTTAATTTAAAATTTATTTTCAGATTAAAACAGTAACTTTGGTTACTGATAGATCTTTTTTACATTTCATATGAAGTTTTTAGGAATAAAAGGATTACATCTGTTCCCGGGCGGACATGCTGGATAGGGGGTAAATCAATATGATATCTTTTCTATTGCCTTCACCAAATCAATCCTTGATACAATTCCAACAGGCTCTTCTTTTTCATTTACTATGATGATTCTCTTTATCTTTTTTTCTGTTATAACCTGCACAAGCTCTCTCAAAGGAGTGTTCTCGCGTGCTGTAACAGGTGGTGAAGTCATTATATCTATAGCATAGGAGCCTTTTTTCTTCTGTACCCTGTACTGCTCAGGCAGGATGATATTTGCCACTCTCTCTAAGAGGTCTGGTTCTTCGTAGACCTCTCTAAAGATAATGTCTGACTCAGAAACAACTCCTATGACTCTATTTTTCTCATCCACAACTGGAACACCACTGATTCTGTGTTTAACAAGTGTGCTGCCTATTTCTTCCACAGGGGTGTCTGGAGTTACAGATATAACATCCCTGGTCATGATGTTTGCAGCAAGTGGGGTGTCCTCTTCCTCAGGCACTATGGGAGGTGCCTCCTTATGCCGTAACCTTCCTGTGTCAATGGCTATAGCGGTTCTTATAAAGAGTGTGTATAGTATACCTCCAAAAGCAAGGATGCCCAGAGAAATCGTGATTTCATAAACTGATGGCATGTACTCATAGATCTCTCCCAGGGCATCAGGGATAAACCCCGGCAAGATGAGCCCCATTCCCTTTTCTATCCACACTCCAATGAATATCATGATACAACCTGCATTCAGAGTGATAAAATTTTTCCTTATCCTCGGGATGAGGAAGATGAAGAAGCCTATTGTGTTGAGAAACAGGGATGTCCATATCCAGGGCACGAGTCTTTTATGACCATCAAGTCCGAAGTAGAGATATTTCATGGGTGTGAGGTGCTGGGCAGCGGTATAATACTCTTTGTATATTTCGGCGAGCATGAGGAACAGGTTTATGCCCATTGCATAGGCTATAATCTCGGCTATCTTGAATATTGCCCCGTCCTGGATCTCAAATCTCATAACCCTTCTTAACACCTGAAATATCAGAAGCATCAGGGCAGGACCTGAAGAAAAGGCCGAGGCAAGAAATCTTGGGGCAAGTATAGATGCGTTCCAGAATGCTCTTGCCCCCATGCCATTGTAAACAAAGGCCGTTACAGTATGTACAGCCACAGCCCATGGAATGGAAACCATAACAAGAGGGACAATGATTTTCCGGTCAGGTTCTTTTCCATAGTATTGATTACATCCGATGTAGAGGACTGCAAATATATTGAGAAGGAGGTAACCATTCAGAACAATGAAGTCCCATGCAAGGATTGACCTTGGCAGATTTGGTGAACCCAGAAGAGGCAGTATATGCCATAGTCTTTCCGGTCTTCCGATGTCCACAAGCACAAACAACATTGCCATCAGCACTGCGGTTATGGCAAGCAACTCTCCAAAAACCACTATCTTTTTGATTGCCTTGAAGTGATAAATATAGGCAGGAATGATCAGCAGCACTGCTGCTGCAGCAACTCCTACAAGGAATGTAAAGTTTGAGATATAAAACCCCCATGAAACCTGCTCTCTCATGTTTGTAATCTCCAGCCCCTGCTTCATCTGTAGGGTATATGCAGCGAGTCCTGCCAGTACTATCAAAGTAAGAAGGCACATCCACAGGTAGAACCATCTGCTCCCTTTGAACATTACTTTCAGCATACCACTGAAGAAATCCGTTATTTCCATTAATATTCTCTTCATCTATCCCCATCCAATAGAAAAGAAATAGAAGAATTTCGGCTCTGTTTTCAGGTCTTCCTTCAGGCGATAGACCCTGAAGTTTTCAAGCACATACCTTATCTCGCTTTCAGGGTCAAGAAGGTTGCCAAACTTCCGGGCTCCTACAGGACAGACCTCAACACAGGCAGGATATCTGCCTTCCCTTGTCCTCTGTATGCAGAATGTACATTTCTCCACAACCCCCTTCATCCTTGGGCGATTTCCAAGGTAGTGTGTTTCTGGATTCAACTCTTCCTTTGGTATTACCGGATCATTCCAGTTGAATTTTCTTGCCCTGTAGGGGCATGCTGCCATGCAGGTCCTGCACCCGATACACCAGTTGTAATCTATTACTACAATACCATCAGGTTCCTTCCATGTGGCCTTTACAGGGCAGACCTTTACACAGGGAGGGTTCTCACACTGCTGACATTGAACCGGCATATAGAAATATTCATCCTCCGGTACCAGTTCAGGACTGTAATAGTGTTCTGCCTTTTCAAGGTCAAACTCACCCTTTTTTAGTCTCAGAACCCTTATCCATTGTATCTCTATATCTCTTGAAGGATTATTCTCCCTTACACATGCATATACACATCTGCGGCAGCCAATACACCTTGACAGATCAAGGGCATAACCGAAGACCACACCCTCCACAGGTGGTGTGGCCTTTATATGAATCTTCACTCCATACTGTTTGCTGTACCTTTCTTCAAGTCTTTCAAGAAACCCTTTTATCTCATCCGGTGTGAGCTCCTGGAATCTCCTGCGAAACAAATCCTGCCAGTCAGCGTTTTTAGAGCATCCAGGCAGAGTGGTTGCAGTCAGACCAGCAATGGTTAACTTTAAGAAGTCCCTTCTATTAAATCTTTTCTTCATAGCTTATCACCTGAGTGTTTGTATGGGTTTCATAGGAGACCTTTCAGGTTTTATTTTTCGGAAACGCGGATTATGAGGATTATGACAGTTAGTACATAAGACGTATTTCTTGGTACCCTTCCAGTATCCTGTCCTTTTACCATGTACTCCTGCCCTCCAGTCCCTGTAGATACTTCCATGGCACTGGCCACAGAGTCTGTGGACTTCTGTAAAACCAATATGTTCACCATTTATAAGTCTCAGTTTGTTCCTGTTGTCAGGGGCGTGACAATCCAGGCACCAGAACACCCCGTCAGCATGTTGATCTATATCTATCTCCTCATGGAACTGTAGATACCTTCTGTTGGTGTTCACCTCCATACCTGCATGGCATGACATACAGGGATAAAACTCGGAATCAAACACAGCAGGCATCTGTGCAAGTTTGATTATCTCATCTGCATAGCAAATTGACAGATAGGCAATGACAAAAATGATGATAAGATAAAATGAGTTCCTCCCCTTTTTCATTATTTTTATTTTATGAGTCTTCAAGGTTGATTACAGTAACTTATATCACTCAGAATCAGCATTGATTTTATAACTTTCCCCACATCTAAGTACCAAGGCAGGGTATTTCATAAAAATAAAGCAAACCAGAGGATCAGGGTCTGCCTGAAGATGTCTTCAAAGGCAGAGCCTGATCAGATGATATTTCCACTGTACAGGGGCAGAGAGGTGGTGAAGAAGACCATGTAGCAATACCGAGAGTAACTTGCACAGGATTCTCATCAATCACCTGAAGGCTGAGAAGACGCTGTTTGTTATAATTATAAAAATCCATTGCATCAATGGAATGACGAACCACCCTCTCTGTCCCATCCACTCATCTACTCATCTACTGCTCTCTGCTTACCGCTCACTGTTCACTATTGACTGTATCCGCCTTATTTACTTACCTGAAATTTTCTGGATGCCAATGTTCTGGATACTTTTCAGACCTTTATATAGGAATATCTCTGCTGTAGCAACTCCTCAAGCCTCGCCCTGTCTACCCTGAATCCTCTTACTGTGGTCTCCACCACAACTCCTTTTCTCTTTAGTTTCGACATAGTTCGTGAGACAACCTCCCTGACAGTGCCAACCATGGATGCAATATCCTGGTGTGTAAGGCGGAGTGTAACAGGATCAGAGAGGGATGAATGGCCGGTGAGTTCATAGAGCTTGTCAAGTATCCTCAATTCAACATCCTTAAAGGCAAGATTATCAATTAGTCCAACCAGTTGCTGGATGCAGGTGGATAAGCTTTCCAGCAGCCTTAACCCTGCAGGTCCACTCTCAGAGATAAACACCTCCTTGAATCTCTCTGCAGGCATAAGTATGATTTCTGACTCCTCCAGTGCCACAGCACTCATCAGGTATCTATCTTCTCTGAAGAGTGATTCACATCCACAGAGGTCACCGGCTTTGGCAATCCGTATTATCAACTCCCTGCCCTCTGGGGAGACTTTGAATAGCTTGATACTTCCCGTGCAGATCATACAAAGATAGCCCACATCCTCACCTTCTTCAAAGAGCACATCTTCTCTGAAGAGTGTCCTCTTTCGGGCGACCTCTGCTATTCTCAATAGACTTTTCTCCTCTAAAAGACTTAAACAATCAAGAGTTCTTAATTGGGCAATAATATCCACTTCCAAATTTCTCCCCTTTTACAATCTTTTTTAATCAAATTCCATGCCTTTGGAAAAAATGTTGACAATTAAAGATTTTTTGGTTCTTTCCTCTACAGGCAGTGAGGCAGTAATGCCTCACTTAGTGTCGCTATATTTGTAGAAATATTTAAAAATAGGTGAGTTATCTTATTGAGACAAAAATGCCCTATGTGGCAAAAATGTCATATTGTCCATTTGCTCACAGACCGTGTTTTTTCAGGAGTCTGTAGATTGTTCTTCTGTTAAGTCCAGCCAGCCGTGCAGCCCTGGAGATATTGCCTGAAACGCTTTTAATAAGATTCTGGAGGTATTGCCTCTCAAAAGCCTCTTTAGCCTTCTGGTAGGTGGTAAGCTCGGGGAGTATTCCATTCTTCATGGTGATAAATTCCTTTGGCATATCATGGAGGGTGAGATTGTCGTCATTGCAAAGAATAACAGCTCTCTCGATAAGGTTCTGGAGTTCCCTTACATTGCCAGGCCACCGATATCCTTCAAGTAACTCCATAACCTCTGCTGATATGCCTCTGATGTTTTTCTCATATGCCACCGAGTATTGCTTCAGAAAATGAAGTGCCAGCACAGGTATATCCTCTCTTCGTTCTCTGAGAGGAGGTAGATGTATATTGATAACATTTAGACGATAGTAGAGATCCTCCCTGAAAAGACCCTCTGACACTGATTTGCTGAGATCTCTGTTGGTAGCAGATATAATCCTTACATTGAGTGATATAAACCTGTTACTTCCCAGTCGTCTTACCTTTCTCTCCTGTAGTAATCTAAGGAGTTTTGACTGCATAAGCAGAGGAAGTTCAGCTACCTCATCAAGGAATACGGTTCCTTTGTTGGCTGCCTCAAAAAGCCCCTCTCTGCTGTTTGTAGCACCTGTGAAGGCACCCTTTTCGTATCCAAAGAGTTCGCTTTCAATAAGATTTTCGGGTATGGCTGCACAATCCACAGGTATAAAAGGCATATCAGCCCTCGGACTCTTTTGATGAATCATCCTTGCAACCATCTCCTTGCCTGTACCGCTTTCTCCTGTTATAAGTACATTGGCCTCTGTCTGGCTTATCCGTTCTACGAGTCCTAATATCTCTCTCATAGCATTACTCTTGGCGATAATATCTACGCCAGTGGTTCCTTTTAATTGTTCTCTCAGCCTCCTGTTTTCATCCTTCAGTAGTTTTTGTCTCAGAGCCCTTTCAAGGACGATCTCCAGCTGTTCTGATGTGAAGGGTTTTGCTATCACATCATAGGCTCCCATCTTAATTGCCTCCACGGCGGTAGGTATATCTGCATATGCTGTTATCAAAACTACTGGTATATCAGGATTGGAGCGTTTTACCGTAGAGATGACATCAAACCCACTACCATCAGGCATCCTGAGATCTGTAAGTATAATGTCTGGCATTAAACTTTCAAGACTCTCGAGGGCGCGGTTACTGGTGGTTTCCATAATACACTCATAGCCAAATCTTCTCAGCATTCTTGAGTAGTTCTCAAGCATCTGTATATCATCTTCTATAACCAGTACCTTTGGAGTACTTTTTGATTGATTCATCTCTTTAGCACCTCTTGACTGCAGGGCAACAGCACAGTGAAGGTGCTTCCCCTGTTTGGTGAACTTTTCAAACGGATTTCACCTTTATGGGCCTTTACAATGCCATAGCATATGCTGAGTCCAAGTCCTGTTCCCTTTCCAAGGCTCTTTGTGGTGAAGAAGGGGTCAAATATCCTGTGCAGATGTTCCTCAGGAATACCCTTTCCTTCGTCCCTTATTGATATTTCAAGATAGCCTTTTCTGTCCTCAGAAGGCCGTGAGTGTATATAGATATTTCCACCCTCTGGCATTGCATCAATAGCATTTGAAAGGATATTACTGAAGACATGTTCTATTCTCTCTTTATCACAGTAAAGGGTCTTTAGTTTATCATCAATCTGGATATGTACAACACATCTGCCTCTCTTGAGGTCATCATCCAGCATATATATAACCTTCTCCAGTAGTGGTTGCAGATCTGTATAATCAAACTTTACAGGATGGTGTCTTGAGAATATGAGGAGATTCTGGACAACTCCTGATACTTTGGAGGCGTTTGAGTAGATTACATCCAGATCCCTCATAACCTGTTCAGGCAGTGTCAGTTCCTCTGCCTCCATCTTCAGACACTCGATTCTGTTCAGGATTACACTCAAGGGGTTATTTATTTCATGACAGAGTCCGGCAGAGAGCATCCCCGTGGCTGCAAGCTTTTCCGACTGGATCAGCTTCTGTTGAGTCCTTTTTAACTCTTCAATCTTGCTTTTAAGCATTACATTAAGTCTCTTGATCTCCTTGTAGGCATTTTCTATCTCTGATTTTTCCGTCCTGAGTTTTTCAAAAAGGCGATATCGCTGTATAGCTGCTGATGTCTGACTTGTAATTGACAGAAGAACATCGATCTCGTTTCTTCCAAGATTCCTTTCTGCTGAGAAGGTGACAGAAATAACACCATATGCCTCACTGCCAGTAACCATGGGAATACAGACATGGATGAATTCAGGTGCGCCAAAGAGCTTTCTGTTGGGACATTGGGTATCTTCGCAGGCTACATATGGCAGTCCATCTCTTAGGGCAACACAGGCTCCCACTGTATGGTCAATGTGTAAATCAGGAGGTGATTCCCCTTGTCCTTTATAGGTCATAAGTTCAAGGGAACCTTCCTCCTCCACCATATACACACAACAGAACTCGGGGCAGAACAGATAGAACACCTCTTCTGTAACTGTCTGGAGGGTCTTGTCAACATCACCAGGGAGATATCCTATAATATTGCTCAGCTTTATTACTGTTGAAAGAGCAGAACTGACCCACTCTTCTGTAATGCTTCTGTTTTTGATGTGTTGAGACATATTAGCTCTTTGTTCTTTTATTAGCAGTGTTACAAAGTGAGCTGAATTCCAGGGATGCCTCCACAAGGGCTTTTATACCATTAATCTCTGCCTCTACAGGAATCTCGCATCCTGAACCAAGAAGATAATTTCTCCTATTGCTTGTTTCTATGATGCATCTCTTTGTATCATCCTTTATCTTTTCGGGGCTGTAAGAGACGAAACAAAAGGGCATCAGATTTCCATTGACTGCGATATCTCCGAGCAGATCAAAGGCCTCTGCTACAGGCACTGTGTAATCCACTGTAGCAAGTTCTACATTTGCATCCCTGTAGTATGGAAGAATCTTTTTGGTATTACCTGCGATACTGAGCCAGCAGATGAGAGAGCCCTCTTTTTTGAAGTCATTAAAAAGCCTTCTGAGTCTTGGTAGTTCCAGTCTGAGAAATATCTCCTGTGGTACCACCATGGGTGAGGCTACGGGATCAAAGACGATGTGACAATGGGCACCTGCCTGTAACAGTGCCTTTCCATATCTTCTTGCCACCTCCTCTGTAAAGTCCAGAATCTTCTCAACTGCATCAGGGGTATCCACTAACTGATAGAGGAGATTTTCAATGCCCATGATCTGGCCTGCTATGCTCAGAGGCCCCATTATACATGCCGCAACTATACAGGTATCTCCCACTGCGTCCCGTAGACGTGAGGATGCCTCAATTACAACAGGCATTCTCCCATCCTTTAGTGGATCAGGGATATTTAGGGCTTCTATATCACGTGTATTTTTTATAATAGGTTGTCTTACTGCAGGATAGGTATCCTCCTTGTAAATCAGTTCACATCCTATGGCCTCTGATTCTACTGATAGGTCAGCAAATGCAAATACCATGTCATGACCAATGACCCGTCTTGCCTGCAACTGGCTTTCTGCGAGTTTAGACGCATCAGTTACATAATTATATATACTGTAATTACAGAGCTTTGCTGTGACTCCAAAGACCTCTGGCACCACAGGTATCCTGTCTGTCTGTTTTTTCTTAAGACTGTTCAGTACCCGCTCATAAGAGGTCATTGATCCGTTCATCTCTCACCTTTTAGATTTTTAAGGTAGTGGAGAATATCAAATGCGCTTTGGGCTACAAAATCCACATTAAGATCATCTTTAGTGGTTTGTTGTATTGCACCACCACCTGCTATTACCTTGATATCCTCTCTGCCAGCTTTTTCGAGTAAGTCCTTTATCCTTCTGATCGATGGTATGGTGGGAGTCAGGAGGCTGCTTACGCCTATATAACCTGCATTTTGCTGGATTGCCTTGTCCACAAACTCCTCTGGTCTTATATCCTTTCCAATGTCAATTACCCTGTAACCACTTGACCTGAGAAGCATTTTTACAACATGTTTTCCCAATTCATGGATGTCACCCTCTATCGTTCCTAATATAACGGTTCTGTCAGGTTCTGACACCACCGTCTTCGAAGGTGACAGATAACGTGCTACCACGTTGTCCATTACAGCCATCATAGCCCTTCCAGCAAGTACAATCTCCAGAAGATTAAATTCTTCATTGGTGCATTTTGCATTGAGTGATTGAAGAGCGGCAGTTAAACCATCCTGTATGAGAGATTCAATGGTAAGGCCTTTCTCAATAAGCCTCTCTGCAAGGCTTACAGACAAATGGGCCTCCCCTACAACTATGGCCTGTATAAGTTCATCTATTTCAGGATATTTATTCAACTAATCTATTATATCAAATAGAACACAGAGGTGAAAACATGCTGTTAACTTATCCAGAATTGTTAGTAAAACATAGGATATTTTTCATGATAGACAGTGCTCATTGCCTACAAGTATCAGATTTTAATTAAATTTATCATACCTCAAATTGTCCTGTTCTGTCCTACTCTCTCCAGCGCCATTGATACAGAAGAGGTTACAATCTTGATTGCAGACAGTTCTTCCATTGTAAAATCCCTTGATACAGCTATCTTGATACAGCCGATTTCTTTCCCCTTTAATAAGATAGGCTCGATATATAAAAAATCCTCAATTTCTCCTGTTGATGCTACAACTCTCTCCATCGGATCGCTTAGTATAATAGCAACACCATTTATGTCAAAAAACCTCTTGAGAAACTCAACTGTCTTATGAAAGACCTCATCCTCTGACATACACCTATTGATAATGGTAGAAAATTCAGATACCTTATATAACCTGTAATTAATTTTATAAATATTCCTTGCCATCTCATTAAATGCTCTTGCCATTCTGCTGAGTTCATCTTCTCCTTTAACAGTTATGCGGTATCTGAAGTTGCCCCTGCCAAAGTACTGCATTGCTACATTTATTTTCTGGAGTCGGGAAAATATTCCTTTCTGAAGACAGATATATACCAGTATAGTTAAGGTGAGCAAGACAGCCACAGAGGTACCTAAGTTTATTGACACCTCCTTGTAAAACCTTTTTTCATAGGTGGTCGTGTCGAAGCCTATCCGTAGATATCCAATGGGGTCAGCATTGCCATGACATCTCTTGCAGATGGGACGGGGTCTTATGGGCATTATAAAGAGGCTTACTCTACTATTGGGTTTTCTATTTTCAGAGCTGAATCTTGTGGTCATATCTCTATCAAGGATCTCGATTCCTGTAATGGATGGGCTCATTGCAATTACATCCAAAGCCCTGGAAACCTCATCTACTTTGCCCTTTGCCATTGTCTGCTCCAGAATAGAATAAAGCACAGAGGAGAGTAACTGCATATTCTTTTTTTCATCCTCTTGAATTCTATCTTTTGTGTTTTCTAACTGTACCAGAAATGAAACCGAAACAGTGGCAACAATCCCCAGAAAGAGGATGCAGAGAAGCTTTACCCGCAGGCTTTTTGGATATGTTCTAAGCAAAGATAACACATAAACTCCAGGGCTTTGAATAACAATATAATCTATTGAGCAGTGAATTTCAGTAACCATTGTCACAGGTGATATGATCTCTGGAAAAGATATGAAATAAAAAGACCTTCGCAGGTTCTATCTCCTGTGAAAGTCTTTCGATACGGAAGTTTTAATAGATGTATATCCTCAATCCTGTTCTGAAAGGCACTCACCCTTTACCCCAAGGATTATCTCCTTGAAAGGAATGTCCTTTCCTGACCGTTTAAGTGCTTCCTTGAGAATTGCCGTCATTCCGCCACAGCAGGGCACCTGCATCCTCAGGCATGTGACACTCTTGATCGGGATATTTGAGAATATCTCCGTGAATTTGTCCACATAGAACATTGCATCATCAAGTTTGGGGCAGCCTATAAGTACCTTTTTGTCTTTCAGATAACGTTCGTGAAACTCTCTTGTGGCAAAGGCTGTGCAGTCTGCTGCAACAAGCAGATCGGCATTATTCAGAAAGGGTATCACTGTTCCCATAAGTTTTATCTGTATGGGCCAGTGTGACAGCGGGGGGCCTGCTGCCTGAACCTCCTCCTTTTGCATTTGTTCTCCCATTGTTGAACAGCTTGGGCATTCATCCTTTAAGTGCTCCATCTTTGACCTCCTAAGAATACCTAAAATTATTATCATTCCGAACTTGATTCGGAATCCTCTGGATTCTGGTTCGTTCTTAAAGAGAAACTGCAGAACCCTATGGAAAGTTTAACAGGTTGGAGTTTAATCTTCTATGATTTAAATCATATAGCACAACGAATATCTGTCCAAAATCATGCATTCCATCGGTTTTCGTAAAGGATCTCATCCACCCATCTACCCATCACCTGCTTGCTGCTCGCTGTATATCACACTGAAATTGACTTATTTGACAATTACATGGCAGACTGTAGGAACTATCAAGTAAAATCAATCTTATAATGAGAGACTGAAAATAGGCAGCAGGCCTTACAAAGAGTAATGCGCAGAGACACTCTATGAAAAAGAACAGGTTTATAATTATCGGTCTTGGAAGTATTGGACTGATACTGCTGAAGACACTCTCCAGGGATTATGAACTGCTATGTATTGACAAGGACGGGGCCAGTGTAGACAAGGCCAGGGAGATCAGAGAGGATATCAAGGTTATAGTTGGAGATGCCACAAGCAGGCTTGTGCTTGAGGAGGCAGGGGTAAATGATTCAGATGGTGTTATCATTACCACAACAGATGAAAAGGTAAACATTGAGGTTGCAAGGATACTCCATGAGAATTTTGAACCCAGAAGGGTTATTGCAATAGCTATATCAGAGGAGGGTATAGAGACACTCCAGATCTATGGTGCCGAGGTGGAAAACATCTTCATGGCAAGTGCCGTAGGAATAGTAAACAGACTGACAGAGAAGACAAAGACCACCCATGAGATAGGAATAGGCAGGAACGAGATTATGGAGGTGGAGGTTCATCCCAACAGCCGCCTTGCAAACAAACCCATTGGTCTGCTTGCGCCTATAAAATGGAGGATAGGGATTATATACAGGGATGACAATATTATCATACCCCGCACGAATGTTGTTTTAAAACCCAGGGACAGAGTGGTAATCCTTGGGGAGCCAAATATATTAAAAACAGTAGCTGAGATACTCACCTTCAGTTTTGAGCGGTTTCCTCTTGAGTATGGCTCAGTGGCTCTGACCTATCTTACAGGTGCCGAGGATGAGAAGTTCTTTGAAGAGCTTGGTTATATTATCTCATCCTTCCCTGTGGAGAAAAATATTTTTGTATGTTCCAGAAAGGCTGCTGAGAGAAAGGATGAGATCGAGAGACTCTGTGACACCTATCATATTAAGGAAAGGGTTTTAAAGGAGAGCATTCTACCCATCTTGAGTGCCATTGGGGAGACCGCTAAAGAGATTAAAGATGAGCAGGCACTGATTGTTATCTCTAAAAAGGCAGCAATTGATACCTCCAGAATCTCTTTCTTTTCTTCTCGTAAAAGAAACTTCCTGTATTCTCTTGTTGATATTGGATCATGTCCTGTGTTCATACTCTCCGGTACCCATCCTTATGAAAAGATACTGCTACCCTGTCTTGCTGGTACAGACCTTGACAGGATCATAGAAACGGGCATTGAGGTCTCCTCCACGATAAACGGGAGCCTTTCCGCCCTTACAGTGGAACCATCACGTTATATTGCCACTGAGGAAGATCATACAAATTACAAGGAGATTAAGAAAAGGATATCGTCACTAACAGCTATGTACAAGACCTCCATAGAGGTCATTACAAAAAAAGGTAACCCTATAAAGGTAACCAATCTTGTTCAGAAGGAATATAACCTGATGGTGATCAACAGAGGTGGTCAAAGGAGAGGGCTTTTGTCCTTACTCTCTCCTGATGTGGTGTGGAATATTATCAAAGATGCCAGGATTACAACCCTTATAACGCCACCTGTTGAGGGAGCACTGTAAGAGATGACAGAGCAGATCCTGATCATGTTTGCAATCATAGGCGGGGCCGCTATAGTGCCTTTTGTGGGAAGACGCTTCTATATACCCTCCTCTGTACTTGAGATACTTTATGGTGTCTTACTATTCAATACATTTTTGAAGGACAGGCCCCAGTGGTTTCTCCTCATGAAAGAGCTCGGGATAATCTATCTCATGTTCATAGCTGGTATGGAGTTTGATATCAGGATGTTAAAGGGACAGAAAAGGATTCTCTGGTATGTAGTTGTCCCCCTTTCATCTTTTATACTCACCCCGTTTGTTTTTGTTTATTTAGGATTCTCCTTTTATCTGGGTATAGCTGTTTCTGTTATATCTGCAGGGATTGTAATACCCATACTGAGGGAACTGGATCTCATTAATACCCCTACTGGTAGAGACATTATCGGAATTGCGCTCATCGGTGAACTTCTCTCCATACTGGTGCTTACATTCGTGGATATATACCATGAAACAGGTCTGAGTCTGGCGGCCCTCTGGGAGGCAGCAAAGCTGCTTGGACTTCTTGCCCTTACAGGACTGTTCCTCAGGGTGCTCTATCTGATTGCATGGTGGAATCCGGAGAGGGTTGAGAAGGTGATGGAAAGCGAAGACCCTGTTGAGGAAGGAATCAGGGCAGTGGTATCAGTTGCCTTTGCAGGTGCTCTGATAGCGCACTTCTCAGGTGTCGAGGCCATACTTGGTTCCTTCCTTGTGGGGGTGGTATTCAGTTATGTTTTCAGGAGCAAGGGGGTGTTTGAAGATAAACTGAATGCAGTGGGATTTGGCTTCTTCATACCCTTCTTTTTTATAGG